>DCBP01000125.1:42484-90316 GCA_002314055.1 Prevotella sp. UBA1104 | reverse complement strand
TCATTGGAGTTTTCCACTCGGTCGAGAATCTTCTCTACGGCATAGAACTGATAAGGACGAAGCACCATCAGGCATTTGTCTCCTTCATGCAATACAATGTACTTACCGATAATCTTGCCCAAAGTACACTTGTCGAAGAACACCGTGGCAAATTTTTCCAAGTCATTGAAAGGCACATTGGCTGCATCCGTCCAGTTGAAAGTGAACTTATAACCACTATTCGGATTGTTTGCGAAATAGCGAGTGTTCACGCCATTGGATATGACGAACAACTGGATATAGTCAAACAATCCATGAAATGAAGTTTTGTGGTAACGTTGTATCTGGTTGTATGCCTGTTTCAGTTCCACACCTCTGCGTTTCAGTTCTATTTGAACCAAAGGCAGACCATTGACAAGTATCGTCACATCGTAACGGCACTTCTTTCTGCCTTCAACTGTAATCTGATTGGAAACTTGAAACTCGTTCTGACACCAGTGGGTACGGTTCAAGAACTCCACCCATAGGCGTTCGCCACTTTCCAGTTCAAGCGGAAAGAGGTCACGCAGTTTCTTTGCCTTTTCAAAGCGAGTGCCACCTTCAAGATAAATAAGTATCTTTTCAAACTCAGACTCTGTAAATTCGGTACGACCCAATTCTTCCAACTTCTTCTTGTTGTGCTTCTCCAACTGTTTTTTGAAATTGGCAGACAGGTTCTTTTCCTCCTCAATATGAACATACTCGTAGTTCATCTTTTGAAGAGTGTCTATAAGTCCGTTTTCGAGGGCTGCTTCACTTTGTACTGGCATATCTTGTTTCTTTTTAAATCGTTACACTAATATCTTTTGAGTCATTCCAAGTTCCTCCATTCTTGCGGACATGATATTGGCTATCATCTGCGAATGGTTAAACCAAGGTTTTTCTTCTTGGCTCATTTGTGCTCCTGTATTTTGAACAGGAGATATAGTTTTCTTTATCATCTTAGACGTATTTCGCTTTGTTCCATTTATAATCTAGCTATTGCCATTGTGCCTACAAAGATAACTGATTTTGATGATAAGACCTCAAGTATGAGGTTGTTTTCTGCATAAAT
Source organism: Prevotella sp. UBA1104 (assembly GCA_002314055.1). GTDB lineage: Bacteria > Bacteroidota > Bacteroidia > Bacteroidales > Bacteroidaceae > Prevotella. Next base: position 89,244 of record DCBP01000125.1, on the reverse strand, counting down.
GAGGCGAAATAGTGTGGCTTATTTGTCTTTATTGCACCATATTCACATCATTTCCACTCAATTTTGCTATATTTCGAATGGAATCATACTCTGATGGGCAAACTCCTTACTTCCATTCGGCTTTCTTTTGTAAAAACGTTCTTACAGATGAAGTAGAGTAAAATGCAACCCGGTTGCAGTTAATAATAGGTATTTTTGCAGCCGAGAAAAAGAAACGAGTATAAACGAAATAAGAAATGACATGATAAAAAGAATACTGACAGTAGTAGCATTAACGATAGCGGCAGTAGTGGCCTTCACATTCTTTGTAGGTAAAGACGACACGAAGCATGCACACGACGAGGAGACCGCACAGCACGATGGAGACGGACATGACGAGGAGGAATACCAGCGCATTCCGCTCACGCAACAGCAGATAAATGCCGTAGACATAAGGATGGGCGTTGCAGAGAGACGGGAACTCGATGCCATGCTGAGCGTAAATGGTGCCTTGGTGTTGCGACCGCAGAGTATGGCGGATGTAACATCCCTTATGGGAGGAGTGGTGAAGAATATGTTTGTAAAAGACGGTCAGCAGGTAAGTCGCGGACAGGTGGTTGCCATGGTGGAGAATACGGAAGTAGTATCGCTTCAGCGCGACTACTATTCGGCATACAAAGAGAGCGAGATGGCGAAAATAGAACTCGACCGACAGCGGCAGTTGGCACAAAGCGGAGCCGGAGTGAAGAAAAATATGCAACAGGCACAGAAAGACTATCAGACGGCACTTGCCAATATGACCGGAATAGGGCGACAGCTCGCTCAGATGGGGATAAGTACAAAGGCAGTGGCACGCGGTAAGTTCACTACCGTGTTCCCGCTCCGCGCCCCGATATCCGGTACGGTGAGCCAGATAACGGCATCGCTTGGGAGTTATGCCGACATGCAGACACCTCTGATGAAGATAAGAGACAACAATGCCGTAGAATGCGACTTAAACGTTTTTGAGAAAGATATAAATAAGGTGAAAAACGGCGACAAGGTGTTGCTCTCGCTGACCAACCAGCCGGGAATGACCCTCACAGGAACGGTATACGGCATGAACCGTTATTTCAATGACGGGACGAAAGCCGTTTCTGTGCATGTGAAGCTCAACAATACACGAGGCGCAAGACTCTTCGACGGAATGTATGTTTCAGGACAGATAGCCACGGGAAGACAGGAGTATAACACCCTGCCGACAAAAGCAATAGTGAGCAGCGACGGAAAAAACTATATCTTCGCCCTCAACAAGATTCCACAAAAAGGAAAGTATGAATTCTCGCGCCATGAGGTGACAACAGGAGTAAGCCAGAACGGATACACCGAGGTGTTGCTCTGCGAACATATCCAAAAGAACCAGAAGATAGTAACCGACAACGTTTTTTATCTCGCTTCAATGACGAGTGAGCATGGAGAGCATAACCATTGAATGAGTTTAGAATTTAGAGTTTAGAATGTAGAATTGTTCTCGCTTCGCTGCGATTTAGAATTATTGAATTTAAAATTATTATTAGAGTAAATATATATATTCTACATTCTAAATTCTACACTCTCAACTCTAAATTCTACACTCTCAACTCTAAACTCTAAATTCTACACTCTCAACTCTAAACTCTAAATTCTTCATTCTAAATTCTACATTCAAAATATGTTTCAGAAACTCATAGACTATTCAATAAGTCATAAACTTGTAGTCGGCGTCATGACTATCGCGGTGGCGATATGGGGAATATGGTCGCTTGTGAACCTGCCCTTCGACTCAACGCCCGACATCACCGACAATCAGGTACAGGTGATAACACAGGCTCCGGCACTCGGCGCTCAAGAAGTGGAGCAGAACATAACCACTCCGATAGAGATGGCACTTTCCAATATCCCGCGACTGGAAGAACGACGCAGCATATCGCGCAGCGGACTGTCGGTGATAACACTCGTATTCGACGATGATGCAGATATCTACTGGGCTCGCTCGCAAGTGAGCCAGATGCTACAGGAGGCAGTGAAGGAACTGCCGAAGAATACCGATACGGAGATGGGACCTATTGCAACGGGATTGGGCGAGATTTTCCACTATACCGTAAGGACAAAAAAAGGATACGAGAACAAGTATGCGCTGACAGATCTCAGAACGATACAAGACTGGATAGTGAGAAAACAACTCTCCGGAACTCCCGGCATTGCTGAAGTTAGCGGATGGGGAGGATACGTGAAACAGTATGAGGTAGCGATAAACTCCGACAGACTCTCTGCAAACGGAATAACCGTGGCGGAGGTCTTTGATGCGTTGCAGAAAAACAATGCCAATACAGGTGGCAGCTATATCGAGGAAAACTCAAACCAGTATTTTATCCGTGGACTCGGTATGGTGAAATCACTTGCCGACATTGCTGCAATAACGGTGAAGAACGTGAACGGAACACCGGTTTCTGTGGGCGATGTGGCAACGGTGCAGCTCGGACATGCCACACGCTTCGGTGCCGTAACGCGCAATGGCGAGGGAGAGGTGGTAGCCGGAATTGCCATAATGCTGAAAGGAGAAAACTTTCAGCAGGTGATAAAGAACGTGAAGGAACGCATCGGACAGATACAGAAAAGTCTGCCGGAGGGAGTAGTGATAGAACCGTTCATCGACCGTACAAATCTCGTAGACCGCGTAGAAGGAACGATAGCACGCAATCTTATAGAAGGAGGACTCATCGTTATCTTCGTACTGATACTCTTTCTCGGCAATTACAGAGCCGGACTCGTCGTGGCGAGCGTCATACCGCTCAGTATGCTCTTTGCCTTCGGAATGATGAAACTCTTCGGTATCGACGGCAATCTGATGAGTCTTGGAGCAATAGACTTCGGAATGATTGTAGATTCGGCAGTAATTATTGTAGAGGCGGTGGTAAGTCATATCAACGGCAGCAGGCAGAAGTATCCGGCATTAAGACTGTCGCAGAGGGAAATGGACGAAGAGGTGCATTTCTCAGCTTCACGCATCCGACAGAGTGCGGCATTCGGCGAAATAATGATTATGATAGTGTATGTTCCGCTGATGACTTTGGCAGGCATCGAGGGAAAAATGTTCCGTCCGATGGCACTCACCGTGTTCTTTGCCATCCTCGGAGCATTCATCCTGTCGCTTACATACGTGCCGATGGCAAGTTCGCTCTTCTTGAGCAAGAAAATCCATACAGCAGAAACCCTCTCCGACAGGTTGATAAAAAAGATACAGTCATGTTACAGACCGGCTCTCGACTGGACACTTTCGCAGTATAAAAATGTTATAACGGCAGCCGTAGCCTTATTCTGTGTCAGTGTGGTAGCCTTTAAGTTCCTTGGCGGGGAATTTATCCCCAACCTTGAAGAAGGCGACTTCGCCGTGGAGATGAGTCTGGCGCAAGGTACGTCTCTCTCGCAGATGGTAGAGACATGTACCAAGGCTGAAAAAATGCTCAAGGAGAAATACCCGGAGGTGGAACAGGTAGTAAGCCGTATTGGCAGTGCGGAGATTCCTACCGACCCGATGCCCGTGGAGCGTGCCGACATAATGGTGGCTTTAAAGCCGAAAGCGGAATGGACATCAGCCAAGACTACTCCTGAGCTTATGGAGATGATGGAAGAAACGCTGAAAACAATTCCCGGTCTTGAGGCTGAGATATCACAGCCGATACAAATGCGCAATAATGAATTGCTAACGGGTATAAAACAGGATGTGGCGATAAAAATCTTTGGCGACGACCTTGGGGTGCTTACCCAACAGGCTAACAGGGTGAAGAGCATAATCAGTGGCGTGAAGGGCGTGAGCGGCATATATGTAGAGGAGGTTTCAGGATTGCCGCAAATTCAAGTGGTATACAATCATCAGCGTATGGCGCAGTATGGCGTCAGCGTAGATGATGTGAACAATGTTCTCGAAACGGCATTTGCCGGAGCAACGGCAGGAAGCGTATACGAAGGAGAGAAGAAATTTGACGTGGTATTGCGCATAGACGGAAAGAGCAGGAATATCGAAGAGCTGCGCAGTCTTGCCGTTCCTCTGTCTGATGGCGGCAGCGTTCCCCTGTCTCAGATAGCAGAGATAGAATATCAGCCGGCACCGGCACAGGTATCGCATGAAGACGGTGCAAGACGAATATATGTAGGCTTCAATGTAAAGGGGCGCGACGTGCAGAGCACGGTGAAGGATATACAGAAATTGCTTGATGAAAGGATGAAATTGCCAGAGGGGTATTATTATACTTATGGTGGGGAGTTCAAGAATCTGCAGAGTGCGGTAGACCGTCTGGTAGTTGTCGTGCCGATAGCTCTTCTCGTTATTCTGTTGCTGCTGTATGCTACGGTGAAGAGCCTGCGTGAGTCTCTGTTCGTATTCTCGGCAATTCCGCTCGCGGCAATAGGCGGCGTATGGGCATTATGGTTGCGCGGCATGCCGTTCTCGATATCCGCAGGCGTAGGTTTTATAGCCTTGTTCGGTGTGGCAGTACTCAACGGTATAGTGCTCGTAGGACAGATGAATCAGATGCAGCACGACGGGGTTACTGACATTTACAGACGTATCGTAGACAGCTGTATGGTTCGCCTTCGTCCGGTACTTATGACGGCACTTGTCGCCTCGATGGGCTTCTTGCCGATGGCACTCTCTCATGGAGACGGAGCAGAGGTTCAGCGCCCGCTGGCAACGGTTGTGATTGGCGGACTCGTAACATCAACGTTGCTGACACTGTTTGTTCTGCCTGCCATTTATAAAATGTTCACTAAAAAATGAGAAACGATGAAGAAATATATAATTGCAGTTAGTCTGATTTTTGTTGCCTTTTCTTCTGCAGCACAGCAGACAAGGCGGCTTACCCTTAACCAATGTATAGACTTCGCGATGAAAGGCAGCAACGATATAAAAATTGCCGAAAAAGGAGTGGAAAGAGCAAAGATTATGCAGGGCACGGCATGTGAGATGGAAAAGACAGAGCTGTCGCTTTCGCAAGATCCGACATCGGGAGGCAGTCCGGACAACTCCATCAGTCTGACGCAGGCGATAGAGTTCCCTACTGTCTATGCCGCTCGCCGCAGTCAGCTGAAAGCTGAGGCAAAGGCAGAGCAGAGCAAGGCTGAAATAACACGCCGCCAGTTGAGTGCCGACATTGCCTCGCTTTATTTTCAGCTTGCATATCAGATGGAGAATATCAGAATACTTCAGAAGAATGATTCTTATCTGGCAAACTATCAGAAAGTGGCTTCGAAGCGTTATGAAACGGGAGAGGCGAGACAGATAGAGAGTCTGTCGGCAAAGCGGATGCTGATGGAAAACAGACAAGAGCTGGTTGCGGCACAAACGGATTTTTCTGCTACGCAACGACAACTGGCGGCTCTGATGAATATCGACGGTTCCATCGTTCCGGCAGAAGATTCGCTCGTGATGATAGAATGGAAGGGTAGGGAATATAACTTTATGCAAACGGCAGAAGGACAATATGCCCAAGACAAATTGCAGGTGGCAGACCGTGGCGTAAGGGTGGCAAAGAGCGGTTATGCTCCCTCTTTGTCTTTATCGCTGCGCAATCAGCTTGTCATTTCGTCATGGAATCCATACCATGCCGACCGCACGAAGTTTGGCGGCGGAAATTTCATGGGCTTCGAGGTCGGGATAGGCGTGCCGATTTTCTTCGGAGCTACAAAGGCAAAAGTTAAGGCGGCAAAGAAGGAAAGGGAGAAGGCGGAGCTGGAGATGCAGCAAACGGAAAAGCTTCGCAAACAGGAATATGCTACATGTCTTGACAATGTCAGCAGAATGCAGCAAAAGGTGAATTATTACAATACAGCGGGAAAGGATACTGCCGATGAGATGATGCGCATCGGCAGTATCGAATATGAGAATGGAGAGATTTCATATCTCGAGTATATAAGTATCGCTCAGGATTTTATTGATGCCAGAATGAAGCGGGCGGCAGCAATAAACGGATACAACCAGGCTGTGGTCTCTCTTATGAGGCTAACAGGTGGTATCTAAATGTCTTTCTTCCTTGTAAGCAGTAGTCCGAGAAATACGAGCGTACCATTGAGCATCAGCAGTTCGTATCCGAACTTATATCCCGTAATATGAGTCGTAAGCTGGTCTATGATGAAGCAAACGACAGGGGAACCCACACAGATATAAGGGGCGAGCTTGTCGTTGACACTGCATTTCGTGAGAATGCCATAGGCAAACAGACCGAGTAACGGACCAGATGTGTAAGACAGTATTATATATATAGCATCAATAACGCTCGTAGAGTTGATAGCCCTGAACAGCAAGATGAAGACGGCAAACAGGGTGCAGACGCCGATGTGGCTGATTCTTCTCAGACGTTCATCCTCAGGACGTTCCTTTATGTCTACGCAGAAGCTTGTAGTAACAGCCGTCAATGCAGAATCTGTGCCACTGAATGATGCTGCCACGATACCGATGGAGAAGAGTACAAGCACGAGGTTGCCCATCCAGCCGGAGGCAGCGAACATCGGCAGAAGCTCGTCGCTGTCGGCAGGTATTGCCATTCCTTCCTTGCCGGCAAGCAACAAAAGCAAAATACCGAGAGATAAGAAAAGCAAATTTACGGGGACGAAGAAGAAACCGCCTACACACATATCCTTTTGTGCATCGCGCAAAGTCTTGCAGGTAAGGTTCTTCTGCATCATGTGTTGATCGAGACCAGTCATGACTACAACGATGAAAATTCCGCTGATAAACTGTTTAAAGAAATTCTGTGTAGATACCCAGTCGTCGAACACGAATATGCGACTGTGTGCATTGGCAGCCACGGCTGATACCGCTTCACCTACCGACATGTCGAGTTTTCCGATAACCTCGAAGATAATAATGAGCAGTGCCGCCATCATGCAAAATGTTTGGAATGTGTCTGTCCATACAAGCGTCTTGATGCCGCCGCGCCGGGTGTAAAGCCAGATGAGCAAAACAAGTATTATCACTGTGGCGGCAAACGGCAGACCGAACTGTCCGAATACGAATCTCTGCAAGATGCTGCATACTACGTAGAAGCGCAATGCCGTCCCCGTCATTTCAGAGAGCAGAAAGAACAAGGCTCCGGTTTTATACGACCGCTGTCCGAGTCTTTTCTTCAGATATGTGTAGATGGTCGTTAGGTTGAGCTTATAATAAATAGGTAATAAGACGAAAGCCACGACGAAGTATCCGAGGATAAATCCGAGACAAGTCTGAAGATACGTCATGTCTTGTTTAATCACCATTCCCGGCACCGAAACGAATGTTATTCCGGAAATCGAAGCTCCCACGAGTCCGAAGGCAAGCATATACCAAGGCGACTTGCGTTCGCCGCGATAGAAAGTCTCGTTGTTCGACTTTCGGCTTGTTACTCTGCCCATAAACATGAGCACGCAAAAATAGATAATTATAGTTGTCAGTATAAGCATAATCTTTTATTTGTTAATTTCTCTCAATACCTCTACGGCATCCTCTACGGTGTTAATGTTATTTACTGTCATGTATCTCTTGCCCCGACTCTCTTTAATGTTGCAGCGACGGGCATTCTTGCCGATATATGCAAGAGCCTTTTCGAAAGCCTCGCTCTTGTAATATGCACTCATCGGATTGCTTACAAACTGCATTTGCAGTATTCTGTTCTTCAGTATGATCTTTTCGAATCCCAGAGCTTTGCCGAGTCTTCTCAAGGGAACAACCTGAAGCAGTTCGATACCTTCGCGTGGAATCTCGCCGAAGCGGTCCCTGAGGTTCGCCTTATATCGTTCAAGGTCGTCGTCATTCGTTATATTGTCAAGTTCGCGGTATAACAGCATCCTCTCGCTACTGCTCGGCACATACTGGTCGGGGAAGAACATCTCGAGGTCGCTTTCCACGGCGCAGTCGTCAACAAACTCGTCGCCGGTGATTTTCTTTCCGCTTGCCATCTCCTCCTGATACATGTCGCTGAACTCGTCATTCTTCAGTTCCGTTACAGCCTGTGTCAGTATCTTCTGATAGGTTTCAAATCCGAGGTCTTCCATAAATCCGCTCTGTTCCGCTCCGAGCAGGTTGCCGGCACCACGCATGTCGAGATCCTGCATGGAGAGGTTAAAGCCGCTGCCAAGTTCTGAGAAAGTCTCCAGAGCTTCCAATCGGCGTCTGGCATCTTGCGAAAGAGACGACAATGGCGGAGCAAGCAGATAGCAGAACGCCTTTTTGTTGCTTCGTCCCACTCTTCCCCTCATCTGATGCAAGTCGGAAAGTCCGAAGTGGTGTGCATCATTAACAATAATAGTATTTGCGTTGCTGATGTCAATGCCGTTGCCGATTATCGTAGTAGACAGCAGCACATCATAGTCATAGTTCATGAACCCCATGATAATCTTCTCCAATTCTTCTGGCTTCATCTGTCCGTGTCCTATTGCGATGCGTGCGTCAGGAACATTCTTCCTTATTATATTGGCAAGTTCAGGCAGGTTACTTATTCTGTCGTTTACGAAGAACACCTGTCCGTTGCGGCTCATCTCAAAGTTTATAGCATCTTTTATCACCTCGGCGTCAAAGGTATGCACCTCAGTGCACACAGGGTAACGGTTAGGCGGCGGGGTCTGTATGATGCTCATATCGCGTGCACCCATCAGCGAGAACTGCAGAGTTCGCGGAATAGGAGTTGCCGACATCGTCAGTGTGTCGACATTTGTCTTCATTTTCCTCAGTTTCTCCTTTGTAGAGACACCGAATTTCTGTTCCTCGTCTATGATGAGCAGTCCGAGGTCATGAAACTTCACCGTCTTGCCGATAAGTTTGTGTGTACCGATTATGATGTCGATTTTTCCAGCTTCAAGGTCGGCAAGCACCTGTTTTGTCTGTTTTGCCGTGCGTGCCCTTGAGAGATAGTCCACTCTTACAGGCATTCCTTTCAGTCGACTTGTAAACGTCTGGTAGTGCTGGTATGCAAGAACAGTAGTCGGTACCATCACAGCCACCTGCTTCGAGTCGCATGCCGCCTTGAATGCCGCACGGATAGCCACTTCTGTCTTTCCGAATCCAACATCGCCGCAGACAAGACGGTCCATCGGACGCTGACTTTCCATATCGGCTTTCACGTCGTTTGTAGCCTTCAGCTGGTCTGGCGTGTCTTCATATAAAAAGCTTGCCTCCAGTTCGTGCTGCATGAAAGAGTCGGCACTGAACTGGTATCCCTTTTCGTGGCGACGGGTGGCATAAAGCTTGATAAGGTCGCGTGCGATATCCTTAATTTTTGTCTTCGTCTTTTCCTTGAGTCTCTCCCATGCTCCAGTGCCGAGGGTGCTCAGGCGAGGCGGCTTTTCGCTGTCGTGACGTTTGTATTTTGATATCTTGTACAGAGAATGTATGCTTACGTCAACCTTGTCGTTGTTCTGGTAAACGATACGTATCATTTCCTGATAAGAATTGCCTACAGGAACGCGGACGAGTCCGGCAAACTTTCCGATACCGAAATCCACATGTACGATGTAGTCGCCTGTTTCCATCTCCTGCAGCTCCTTCATCGTGAGAGCCATCTTGCCGTTTCGGGCAGCGTCAGACCGTAGGTTGTATTTATGAAAACGGTCGAAAATCTGATGATCCGTGAAGGCACATATCTTTAAGTTGTTGTCGGCAAAGCCGGCATGTAACGTTTTGTCGATTGGAGTGAAAGGTATGGGGGCTGAAGGCACTTCCGTGCCGTCGGCAAGTTTCTTGTGTTGTGCCATTTCGTCGAAGATGTCGCGCAGACGCTGGTTCTGCTTCTGACTGTCGGCTAGGATATATAGCTTGTATCCCTGAAGAAGATAGTCTTCGAGAGATTTTGTGAGCAAGTCGAAATTCTTGTGGAATAGCGGCTGTGCACTCGTGTCGAAGCTTATTGTAGCCTGTGGCGTTGCCGTTTGACTGCTGCCAAATTCTATGCGTTTGAATCTTACGAGCCCTTTGGTAAACTGTGTTGCGGAACAGAGTGTATTTTCCGATTTCATCTGCCGGATAATCTCCTGTTGTTCCATTTCTGTGGCTCCCTCAAGCTTTTCGGTTATTGCCTGCTGTGAGAAACCGTCGCGGTAGGTCTTTTCTACGACATCGTGAACAAATGTTAAGTCCTTCATTATTATAAGCGTGTCGTCGGAAAGAAATTCGAGGAACGGAATCTTTTCGGATTTCAGTCCGGCAAGTTCCGGTACGATATCCATAGACTCCACCTTTGATTTAGAGAGCTGCGACTGTACGTCGAATGTTCTTATCGAGTCTATTTCATCACCAAAGAAATCCACACGGAACGGAAATTCATGACTGTATGAATAAACATCGAGAATACTGCCTCTTACGGCAAATTGTCCCGGTTCGTAAACGTAGTCTACTTCCTTGAATCCGAATGAACGCATCGCCTTCTCAATCTCTACAATGTCTTTCTCTTCACCTACATGCAACGATATCGTTCTGTCATCAAGATGCTTGTTGGATACGACAAGCTCCGACAATGCCTCGGGATGAGAGACGATGAAGAGTGTGGAGTGTGGAGTGGGGAGTTTGGAGCGTGGAGTGTCTTTAACACGACTCAACACTTCTGTCCTGAGAATCTCGTTTGCTGCATCACGCTGTCCGTATTTCACTTGACGCCTGTAGGCAGAAGGGAAAAATAGAACGTTCTCATTGCCGAGCATCTGCGTCAGGTCGTGATAGAAATACCCTGCCTCTTCGGCATCGTTGAGCACGAAAAGGCAGATGCCGGGCAGGCTGTTCATTATGGAGGCAAAAACAACCGGTGTGGCGGAGGCTTGTAGTCCGCGAATGGAAATGGTGTTTATGCTCTCGTTGCCGATAGCTTTCAGAAGTGCTCCCGTCTGCGGGGCAGCCGAATATAATTCAAGAATCGTTTGAATGTCCATCTTTTACCTTAAAAAACGATTAAGAGAGCGCAATGAAAACTTGTTTTCATATTGCCGAACGTGAGTTTTTTATCTAAAATAACCCTTGCTAAGCCATGACAAGGAAAAGTATGCCGACATGACGAAGCTGAAAATCGCTGCGAAGTTACATAAAAGCAAATAATTACACAAAAAATAAATATTCAGAATTCTAAAAACTATTTAAAAAGTATCTCACTTTGAGTTTTATTATTACCTTTGTACTCAAATATACATTTATATTCGAATTATCATGAGTACAAGCGACAGCATTGTCATTATCCCGACATACAACGAGATAGAAAATATCGAGAAAATTATTCGTGCGGTGTTCGGACTGGAAAAGAAGTTTGACATACTTATTATCGATGACGGTTCGCCTGACGGTACGGCAGCGGCTGTGAAGCGTCTTATGGATGATGAGTTCAAGGATAGACTGCATCTTGTAGAACGCTCCGGTAAACTCGGTCTTGGCACGGCATACATTACTGGTTTCAAATGGGCGTTGCAACGCTCTTATGAGTATATCTTCGAAATGGATGCAGATTTCAGTCATGACCCGAAGGATTTGCCTCGTCTTTATGCTGCATGCCACGACGAGGGCTATGATGTGGCAATCGGCTCAAGGTACGTCAGCGGAGTAAACGTTGTAAATTGGCCTATTGGTAGGGTGCTGATGAGCTATTTTGCTTCAAAGTATGTAAGATTCGTTACGGGCTTCAAGGTTCACGACACTACGGCTGGATTTAAATGCTATCGCCGCAAGGTGCTCGAGACTATCGAACTTGACAAAATCCGTTTCAAGGGATATGCCTTCCAGATAGAGATGAAATATACGGCGTATAAAATTGGATTTAAGATTAAAGAGGTACCTGTGATTTTCGTCAATAGGCGTGAGGGCGTGTCTAAAATGAGCGGCGGCATCTTCGGCGAGGCGTTTTTCGGAGTGATGAGGCTGCGACTGGACGGATGGACAAGAAAGTATCCGAAAATAAAATGAGAATTAAAAATGTAGAGTGTAGAATGTAGAGTGTAGAATTGAGAATGTAAGATTTATAAATTCAATATTTCATTATTCATGACTCTAAACTCTTTAATTATAAATCGGCAAGCCGATAACTCTAAAATTTTAGCTCTAAACTCTAAATCTGAAACAATGAAATATTTATATCGAGCCTATCAGCTATGTGTGGCATTGCCGCTACTCCTTGTTTGGACTATAATAATATCCTTGTCTGTTATCATTGGCTGCTCTCTTGGCGGCGGACATTTCTGGGGGTACTATCCAGGCAAATGGTGGGGACAGGCTATCGTTCGTCTTCTTCTGCTTCCGGTAAATGTCGAAGGCAGGGAGAATATGAAGGCCAATGAGTCGTATGTGATAGCTGCAAACCATCAGGGGGCTTTCGACATTTTCTTGATCTTCGGATTTCTTGGCCGTCAGTTTAAGTGGATGATGAAATATCAGTTGCGTAAAATTCCATTTGTTGGATTTGCTTGCGAGAAGTCTCATCAGATATTTGTTGATAAGCGTGGCCCGCGAAAGATAAAGGAGACTTACGATAAGGCACGTGCCACTCTTCAAGGAGGTATGAGCCTTGTTGTTTTCCCTGAAGGTGCTCGCACTTTTACTGGACACATGGGTAAGTTTCGTCGTGGTGCCTTTATGCTTGCTGACGAACTGCAGCTACCGATACTGCCTGTTACTATCAATGGGTCTTTTGATATTATGCCCCGTACTCGCGATTGCAAATGGGTGGTATGGCATCCGCTGAAGCTAACTATTCATAAGCCGGTTTATCCGGAAGGAAAGGGTGCTGAGGATATTACAAGGCGCATGGATGAATGTTATGCTGCAATCATGTCGGGACTTACACCGGAATATCAAGGGTATGTCGAGAACCCTGACCAATAAAGGAACGTTTTCGTTAAGCCAGATGAGCAGAACTAAGTTTATTTATGTTTGGCCATGGCGAGAAAACGAAGGATGAAATCCAACGTTTTCGTTAAGCCAAATGGGCAGAGTGAAGCTTGCTTCAACTCTGCCGTGGCGAGAAAAGGTGCATAAATATGAACGTTTTAAGTTATATATAAAGGAGTGGATGACGCCCACTCCTTTTTTTATGCCTTTATGGTTTTTGCGGATATATTGTTTGTTATAAAAGCTGTATTCTTATCTATAAAAATGATAATTATATCCTGTATGTTGTTCCTATATGTAAATAAATACTTTGTTTATTTTGCAAAATAATATATTTGTTCTATCTTTGCAAACAATTTTATAATAAAACAAATCGTATAATGAGCAAATTGATAAAACCGATAGGCTATAAAGCACTGCTGGATATGAAGCAGACTGAGCAGGGTATAAAAACAATAAAAGAGTTTTTCCAGATGAACCTTTCAACCGAATTGCGCCTGCGGCGCGTAACGGCACCGCTGTTTGTGCTGAAGGGACTTGGCATTAACGATGACCTTAATGGTGTGGAACGCCCGGTAAGTTTCCCTATAAAGGATCTTGGAGATGCTGAGGCTGAGGTGGTTCATTCCTTGGCAAAATGGAAAAGGCTAACTCTTGCCGAATATAAGGTAGAACCTGGTTATGGAGTATATGCCGACATGAATGCAATAAGGGCAGATGAGGAACTCGACAACCTGCATTCTCTATATGTTGACCAGTGGGATTGGGAGATGGTTATCGACAAGGAACAGCGCAATCTTGATTTCTTGAAGAATATTGTCAGGAGAATTTACTCTGCCATTCAGCGTACGGAATTTCTTGTTTGTGAGAGTTACGAACAGATAAAGCCGTTTCTTCCGCAGGAGATTCATTTCATTCATAGCGAGGACCTTCTTGCCATGTATCCAGACAAAACGGCAAAGGAGCGTGAAGATCTTATCTGCCGCAAATACGGAGCTGTTTTTATTATAGGTATTGGCGGAAAACTTGCCAATGGTGAACCGCACGACGGGCGTTCGCCTGACTATGATGATTGGACGACGGAGAGTAAACCGGGGTATAAGGGACTGAATGGCGATATACTGATATGGTATCCAGTGCTCGGACGTTCCGTGGAACTTTCGTCTATGGGTATTCGTGTAAATAAGGAGGCTCTCTTGCGTCAGCTTGAAATTTGCGGAAAGACAGAGCGGGAAAAGCTATATTTCCATAAGCGACTTCTTGCCGGTGAACTGCCGCTGAGTATTGGCGGTGGAATAGGGCAGAGCCGTCTATGCATGGTCCTCCTTTATAAAGCTCATCTCGGCGAGATACAGGCAAGTATCTGGCCGGAGAGCATGAGGGAGGAATGTGAGCGATTGGGGATGCCGTTGATTTGATGGCTTGTGTATGATATATTGAAATTACGGTTTACGTAAATTCCAATTTGAAGACCTCGCCGAGAGATTTCACGGCGGGGTTTTCATTACATAGCTTTTCGTATATTTCTTTTGGCGAAAGTATTCTTTTTATCTCTTCAGGACGGGCGATGCGGAATTTTAACTCTATATCGTCATTGTGCAACTTCTGTACCAGAGTGTTCCTTATGCGCTTCTGTATCTTCTGTATGTCGTTTAGTAGCATCTCGTTCTCCACAACAATCTCTATTTCCGGGAAGTCGGTTATCGTCGGAGTGATGTTCTTCATTCTGGTTGCCGTGCTCGACATGTTTTCTGGCATACGGTTACACATCGACAACCATTGCAGCAACAGCATGTCTTCATCAAACTTCTCGTGTTGCCCCGTCTGTTTGTCTTCTGGTTCTATCTCGTATACGGGCTTTTCCGGTCCTTTCTTCAGATTTGCAAATGATTTTCCGATACTGCCGAGCTTTATTGACGGCCGGCTTGCCGTAGCGGCTGACTGTGGTTTTTGTCGGGTATCTGTAGCATGATTGCTGCTTGCTGTAGAGTCTCCTTTGCCGGCAGCAGAAGCATTGTTTTTAGGTGCATCATCCCCTTGCCCGGCAGTATGCTCCTCCTGTCGTGCGCTGGTCGCAGCGGTTGCTACCTGCTGGGCAACCCTTTGCTGCGTAGATGCAATAAGTTTCTTAAACAGGCTTTTTAATCTCTTGGGGCTACGCCCCGCCGCATCTCCTTCGTCGTCGGGTTGCGTTATCTGGGCTATCCGTATGAGAGTGAGCTCCACAAGTAGTCTCTTGTTGCTACTCTGCCGGTAGTTCACGTCACATTCGTTCATTATCTTTAGTGCCTTATACAAGAATTTTGTAGGGCATTTCGCTGCCTGTGCCTTGTATTTTTCCACCTGTGTCTGACTTGCCTCCAACAGTGGGAGCGTCTGACTGTCTTTTGCCATAAGAACATTCCTCACATGTGTTGCCAATCCTCCAATCAGGTTTCCTCCGTCGAAGCCCTTTGCTATTACATTGTTGAGCAACACCATCACTTCGGCTGCCTTGTTTTCCAAACATAGATTTATTATGTTGAAATAATTGTCGGCATCCAGCACGTTGAGGTCTTCGATAACCTTCTTGTATGTAATATTCCCCTGACAGAAACTTGCAGCCTGGTCGAATACAGAGAGGGCATCACGCATACCTCCGTCAGCCTTTTCGGCAATGACATTCAGTGCCTCCTCCTCGTATGTTATCCCTTCTTTTTCGGCAACCATCTTCAAGTGGTTGATAATTCCGGGTATTGTCATCCTTTCGAAGTCGTATATCTGACAACGTGAAAGGATGGTAGGGAGAATCTTGTGCTTCTCTGTTGTGGCGAGGATAAATATAACGTGTGCTGGCGGTTCCTCCAGCGTTTTCAAAAAGGCGTTGAAAGCTTGTGTCGAGAGCATGTGCACCTCATCGATAATAAACACCTTGTATTTACCCACTTGCGGCGGGATACGTGTTTGATCCATCAATTGCTTGATATTCTCCACAGAGTTGTTGCTCGCAGCATCAAGTTCGAAGATATTATACGAGCGTTGCTCGTTGAATGCTTTGCAGCTTTCACATTCATTACAAGCCTCTCCGTCTGGGGTAGGGTGCTGACAGTTTATTGCCTTTGCAAAAATACGTGCGCAAGTCGTCTTTCCCACTCCGCGTGGTCCGCAGAACAGATAGGCATGGGCGAGCTTTCCGCTCTTCACGGCATTCTTTAGTGTCGTGGTGAGGGCAGACTGTCCAACTACCGAATCGAACGTCATCGGACGGTATTTTCTTGCCGATACTATATATTCTCCCATAATTATATTATGTTTCGAGTGTCATTTTATAAATATGATGCAAATTTAGATAAAAATCCAGAATTATCAGCTTATAGGATAAAAAAACTTATTTGAACCTTCATTTCATTTTGCTCTTTCAAGAATATTGCAGATGTTTTTTTATAACAACAAGCTGATAATTCAGGATTTTTCTCTAAATTTGCACGCTGAAAGAAATAACAAAAACAATAATGAGTCGCATTAATCCTGTTTTAAGCTTCATATCCCATAACCGGTATTGGTTTGTAATCATTATCGGTGGATTGCTCGTTGGCGTTATCGACGACAACAGCTTTCTTACACGTGCGCAATATGCTATACAAATAAGAGATCTGAAAGAAGAAATCGAAAAGTATAACGGACAGTATGAACGCGACAAACAGAAGCTCAATGAACTTCACCGGAACCCTAAGGCTATAACAAAGATTGCACGGGAGAACTATATGATGAAGGCTGATGACGAAGATATCTTCGTGTTGAGCGACGACGAAAAAAACAACGAAACGGAAGATGAAACAACTGAGTAAAACACAGAGCATTATAATGCTAATAGGCGCCGTTCTGATGGTTGTTGGCGCCGGACTGTATGTATTTGGCGAACATACTGTGGCTCCTTGTGCTTTCTTGCCGGGAACACTGCTTTTTGCTGCCATGCAAATAGCACAGCGGTATGAAGGAACGGATATCACATTGCGCAGACTGCGCCGGATAATGCTTACCGGCACGGCTTTCTTTATCATTTCTGCCGTACTGATGCTGGAGAATTCTTATCATATAGTATATCCGCTGTTTCTCA
The DNA here is from genome assembly GCA_002314055.1 of Prevotella sp. UBA1104. GTDB lineage: Bacteria > Bacteroidota > Bacteroidia > Bacteroidales > Bacteroidaceae > Prevotella. The sequence continues at coordinate 72,325 of DCBP01000125.1, read as the reverse complement.
AAAGTGGCATTGACGGATACAATGCATATCTGAAATATATCCACAACAATTGGGTAGTTACTCTTCTCGTTGCTGCGATTCTTCAACTTTATTCCACACACAGAATTTCGTCAGAATTGCAGAAAAAAGGATAAATCAACAGCGAAAATCAGAAGAAAGAGCAAAAAAAAAGCTAAAAAATCAGTTACATGTTTTAAATAACATGAACTTATTTCCATACATCGGTAATACAGAGTAATTTTGTATTGCTTTACGAAAACAATATATGAATAAAATTTTCTACTCTCTTATCGCTACCGTTGCAGTGACGGCAACATCATGCTCCGGAACTTATGACATTAAAGGAACATCCGACGTTTCTATGCTCGATGGAAAAATGTTATATCTTAAGGCATACAAAAACAGTGATCTTAAGAATATTGATTCCTGCGATGTCGTTCATGGACAGTTTAGCTTCAACGGGCAGCTTGACTCTACAAAGATGGTTACTCTCTTCCTCGACGATGAGAGTCTTATGCCTGTAGTTCTTGAGCATGGTGATATTTCGATAAAAATAGACAACGGACAGCAGAAAGTTAGTGGTACACCGCTTAACGACAAGCTTTCCGGTTTTCTCGAAAAATACAACCAGCTCGACATGCAGATGGAAGAACTCGGTCATAAGCAGAGTCAGGCAATTATGAATGGAGAGGATGAAAACGTTACCAATGCCCGTCTGTCGCAGGAGGCGCAGAATATTGCTGAACGCGAAGATAAGCTCATTACTTCGTTCATCACAGAGAATTTCGACAATGTTCTCGGTCCTGGCGTGTTTTTCATGATGACTGCCGGAAACAAATATCCCGAATTGTCGCCGTGGATTGAGGAGATAATGAGCAAGGCAACCGACAAGTTTAAGAATGATCCTTACGTTAGAGATTATTACCGGAAGGCTCAAGATAACCAGAATATTATGAACGGTATGGCTACTCCAGACCAACCGGCACCGCCAATGCCTGATGCCGCACCGCAAGACGGAGCTCCTACTCCTAATGATTTGGCTCAACCGGCGGAATGAAATTGAATGAGGAGTTATTTTGAGTCCTCCGAGTTCACCGAGAAATCCGAGTTCTCTGAGTTCTCCGAGAGCTCAGATTTAAATAATAAAACAATAAAAATGACAACATTAATAAAAAATGCTACTCTTGTCAACGAAGGCAAGTCTTTCCAGGCTTCCTTGATAATAAAAGGCGACAGGGTAGCCGACATTATTGAGAGTGATACAATGCCCCGTGGAACATACGATAATATCGTAGACGCCACGGGGTGTTTCGTTATTCCTGGCATCATCGACGACCATGTGCATTTTCGCGATCCTGGACTTACGGCCAAGGCTGATATCGAAAGCGAAAGCCGTGCTGCTGCATTTGGTGGCGTAACATCATATTTCGATATGCCTAATACCAAACCACAGACTACTACCCTTGAAACTCTTGACGCTAAGTTTGCTCTTGCACGGGAAAAAAGCCATGTGAACTATTCTTTCTTTCTTGGAGCAACAAACGACAATATCGACGAACTGCTCCGTATTGATTCCCATTTAGTGCCGGGAATAAAACTCTTTATGGGCTCTTCTACCGGTAATATGCTCGTTGACCACGAAGAAGCATTACGCCAGATATTCAGTAAGGTAAAACTGCCGATAATGACCCATTGTGAGGATACGGAGATAATAAACGCCAATATGGCGAACGCTAAAATAAAGTATGGTGAAGACCCGGATATTTGTCATCATCCCGAAATACGCAGTGAGGAGGCTTGCTGGCGGTCAACGCTGCTTGCCGTTAATCTGGCTCGTGAATATGGCGCCCGCTTGCATGTGGCTCATCTCACAACAGCAAGAGAACTTCAGCTTTTTGAACCAGCTGAAGCTGATAAACTCCCTAATATTACAGCCGAGGCTGTAGTGGCACATCTTATGTTTACTGATGCCGACTACAAGTCGCTTGGCTCTCTGATAAAATGTAACCCGGCGGTGAAGACTGTTGCCGACCGCGATGCCTTGCGCCGTGGCTTGACAGACGGACGAATTACGGTTGTCGGCACAGACCATGCGCCACACCAATTGTCGGAAAAACAGGGCGGCTGTACAAAAGCGATGTCAGGAATGCCAATGATACAGTTTTCACTCGTCTCCATGCTCAGTCTTGTCGATAAAGGCATAATAACCATAGAACGCCTCGTGCAGCTGATGTGCCATAATCCGGCACGCCTATTCTCTGTTGTCGACCGAGGCTTTTTGAGAAAGGGATACAAGGCAGATATCGCTGTTGTTCGTCCCGGTTCACCATGGACGGTAAATAAAGATATCATACAGAGCAAATGCGGTTGGAGTCCGATGGAGGGAAGAACTTTCAATTGGCGTGTTGAGCATACTTTCTGCAACGGCAGACATATATATAATGAAGGTGTGTTTGATGATAAATGCCGTGGTGAGAGAATAGAATTCAGACGATAAATCACGAAAAAAATGATATCAAGAATAATAATTCCGCTGATACTCATCGTTCTCCTGACCGATGCGTATATCTACTGCTTCATAATAAAGCGTTTTAAGAAGGGTAGGAAACGTGGCGTCTGTCGCACACTATGGCTTATGCAGAGCCTTACGCTTATTGTTTATGCTCTGACGCTTGCTCTTGAGAAGAATTTCGCTCCGGCTGATGCTACATCGCTCAATGTATTCCTTATTCTTATCGGTGTATGGATGCTGCCGAAGGTTGCTTTTGCCGTATGCCATATACTCGGTTGGGGACATTGTGCTTATCATAAGACTACGACAAACTGGGGAACGCCTGTCGGCATCTTTGTCGGTATCGTGATTGCTGCCATTACGGTATACGGATATGTCTGGGGATTCGGTCAACTGAAAGTACGCCATGTTACCTTCGTTTCCAAAGATCTGCCTAAAGAGTACGACGGCTACCGTATCGTGCATTTCAGCGATGCCCATGTCGGTACATATTCCGGTTCTCGCCAATATCTGCTGAAGGCAGCAGTAGATAGCATCATGAAGGAGCATGCCGATATGATAGTCTTTACCGGCGACCTGCAGAACATGCAACCGTCTGAGGTAGTGGCAAAGGAATCAATCCTTTCTAAGTTGCATGCCGCCGATGGTGTATTTTCCATTCTCGGTAATCATGACTATGCCTATTACCTTGATGCTGATGCTGCAACCCGCCAACGTAATCTTCAGGAAATGAAGAATATTCAGCAACAGATGGGGTGGACGCTCCTCTGCAATGAGAATCGTATTTTGCATCGTGGTTCAGACTCTATCGTCGTTGCCGGAATGGAGTATGAGGGCAACAGCAAGAAGGTGCCGAATTTCGGAGATATCCGCAAAACGCTTCGTGGAATTCGGAAAGGTAGTTTTGTTCTGATGCTCCAGCACGACCCTACATCGTGGGAGACAGACATCTTGCCACATTCTTCGGCGCAGCTCACTCTCAGCGGCCATACCCATGCCGGACAGATGAAGTTCTTCGGGTGGTCGCCTGTTGCACTGATGTATCATCAGTGGAGTGGCTTGTATTACAATGGCAAGCGTGCAATAAACGTAAGCGATGGAATAGGTGGCTTTGTCCCTTTCCGCTTCTGGTGTCCTGGCGAAATTACGGTAATTGAATTGAAAAGAGGGTAGTTCTTCCCCGCCTCTGGAGTAGGAGGAGAACTAAATCAGAAACATAAATATTATATCTCCTGTTCAGCAAAAGAGAGAAAACAAAATCCCCGGAGCAAAGTTTAATTAAACTGCTCCGGGGATTTTATTAATTTACAATCTTATTGTATAAAAGCGAAGTATAATGGTTCGTCTTTATACCCTTATTTCACAACAACCTTCATAGTCTTGCCGTCTGCCATCCTAATGATGTTTACGCCCTTTTGCAAGCTCTTTGTGCGCTGACCGCCAAGGTTCGTAATGAAATCAACCTTTTCAGCATTGCTGTAGTTGGCATTAATACCGTCGGTGCCCTTCTCCTTCACGCTGATGTCGTGCAGATATAGACTCTTATGGTAAGACTCTGATATAGCGTGGAACCCATAATAGTAAACGCCATTTGCAGGAACGGTAAACTCTAATGTATACACATTGTCAGTAGATGGAGTAGGCTGCATTGGAATATCGAGGTTCTGCCACAGACTCTTGCTGAGAGCCTCAGGAGTCTTGTCGCTGCCGAACATCACCTCCATAGCCTCCGGATCTGATTCGTCGGCAGAGTGGCAGCTGAATGTCAGCTCGTATGTCTTTCCAGCCTCATAGTTGATAGGAGGAGAGATGAGCCAGTCGTCGGCATTATGAATGGCACTGTAAGCATAGAGTGCATTGCCGCCCATGTAGTTCCATGTTCCGCTACCGCTATACTCAGTTCCTGCATCGTTGTTTGCATCGATAATAGTATAGTAGTTAAGCATATCGTATGCACTTGCAAACGGACCGCCGTAAGGCACGTTGAGCGGACTTCCCACAACGAGGTTGTTTGAATATACGCCCTTGCCTTCTGCCTGTCCTACGCTTGGTGTTACGCTATACACATAGCGTGTCATCTCTGCAGGATGAGTCTCTTCGAAGCGACACTCTTTTGTAGCTTCAGCCACAGTTACTTCTCCCGGATAGCGAACCACCTTGTATGTCAGTTTGCTTGCATCCACTGGCGAACCGTTTACTCCTACCGTAGGTGCGTCCCAAGTAAGGATAGTCTTCAGTCCGTCTTGGGTCAACTTCACGTTCTTGCAGGTAGACGGGATGTCATAGCCCACGAAGAAGCTGCGCTTTACTGTTGGTCCGTCGCCGGCAGCATTAGACACGGTGATTGTCAGCTCATGCTTCTCGTTGGTAAACGTGATGTCGTCGCTTGTGAAATCAGCTCCCGGTTGTGCCTTGGCCTCAAGGATAACCTTGTCGCCCTCCTTTACCGTTACGGTCTGCTCGCCCTCAAGTGGTGTTCCGTCGTAAGCTTCTGCCGGCATCTTGAACTTCAGTTTTCCTGTAAGTCCCGAAGGTTCGTTGGTATCAAAGCTGAAGTCGGAGATGATGGCAGGCGTCTTGTCGCCAGGCTCGATAAAGTAAGCACCTGATGTAAGCACAGTCTTGCTGAGATAAGCCTTCAGTGTTCCCACACCAGTTGTGGTGTCCAGTTCCACGAGGTTGGTAACCTCCTGATAAAGCATGCTGCTTGTACTTGGATAGAGCCAATACATTTTTCCCGTCTGAAAGTTGCAGAACATCGATTGGCGACGGGTATCGTTAATATAAGTGTCGCCTTCGAGAAGGTTCGTCATACTTATCTTGTTCACGGGCACCAAGCGCCCGTCGGTCTTGCGAATCTTATAGAGATACCACACGTCTGTACTCTCATCGTTGTTAAGACTCTCCATGCAGGTGATGAAAATCGTACCCTTCTTGTCGCATGCGATAGTCTTGTAGCGGTATTGGTTGTCGAGGTTGTTACCAATCTGCTTGTATTCACCGGTGGCCTTGTCTATCTCAACGAAGCAATATTCCATTGCCGACTTCTGCAGAATACCATAAATCTTATCAGTAGTAGGGTCGTATGTGATGTTGAACATCGTGTATTTGTAGTCGGCAGGCTTCTCTATATCGGTAAGACGTTCAAAGGTCTTTGCGTCATAGATTACCCAGTGCGGATGCTGCAAGTCCAGACGATAGTTTCCGTCATACTCATAGGCATAAATCTTGCCGTCGTGGTATGTAGAGCCGCCAGATACCATTGCGCTGAGTATCGGACTTGTTGTCTGTGCCTGAAACTTGTTGTCGTAGTCGAAGTGGTAGTAGCCCGGCTCGCCTGAATCATAGGCAGAGATACGAAGGGCTGTAACGCTTCCCACAATGTCTACACCCTCCATGGCAATTCTGCCGAATAGATTGTCGGCTGCACTTACTGTTTGAGTGGCGAGTGCGGCGAGGAGGGAAAATACAGTTTTTCTCAATAATTTCATTGTTGTAATAATTAGGTGTTACATAAATACATTTTCATAAAAACAGCTTTGTCAATATGCTTTTCATAAAAACAATTTTGTCAATACGCTTTTCATAAAAATGAAAAAACAGATATGGGCTTTGCTGTTATTTAGCAGAAGAGTTCCCATATCTGTTTATTTAGAGATTGATTACTTCACAAATTTCTGACTTACGGTCTTGCCGTCGGCAGTAGTAACCTTAATGAGATACATGCCTTTGGCGAGAGAGTTAAGACTTACAGCCTCGTTGCCTGCAACGGTATCGATAGCCATAGCACCATTAGCCGAGAATACTGCAACCTTGCTTCCTGCCGGAACGAAGAGAGTTCCGTTAGTCTTGTTGAATGCGATAGCACCGTTCTGTGCATTTACTTCAGAGATGCTTGTAGGAGTAGGCTCGCCGATAGAGTAAACCTCAACGCCACGAACGTCTACATAATAGTTAGCGTCTGTTATGTGGAAGCCGATGTTGTAGTTTCCGTCCTCAGGAACACAGAACTGAGCAGTCTGGAAGTCGCCGAATCCGTTCTGTGCCAAGTTCGGATGAGAAGCGATAACCTGACTCTGTGCAGCAACCGTTGCGCCTTCGCCGATAGTTACCTCGATGCTTGCAGTGTAGTCGCGAGCAGTCTTCAGTTTATACTTAACCACGAAGCGGTCTTTAGCACTCATAGGTACAGCTGGAGAGATAAGCCAATCGTCTTCGATAGCACCGCCATGCTGATAGTTGAAGTCGAATACATCTGAGTAGTCATACTTCCAAGCACCGCCGTTTCCACCGTTGATGATAGTCCAAGCGCTCTTGTCGAAGTTCTGGCTGAAGTTCTTCACGAGAACCTCCTTGCCTGTCTTGTCGTCGAGGTTGAGACTTACAGAAACCTCTTCTGAATTGTTTTCGCCGATGAAGCTTACAACACTGAATGTAGACTCGCCGCTGAATGGTTCTGGAGAGAGAGTCTTTGTAGTAGTCTCGCCGGTCAGTTCGTCGATAGTCTCAACGAGTTCGCCATCCTTGTAAATCTTAGCTCCAACCTTTTCAGTCAGGTCATATCCTTCAGTATCCTTAGTCGGGTTAGCCCATGTCAGAGTAACCGTCTTGTCGTCAGAGTTGATTTCGCCCTTGAGGTCAGCCACAGCCACTGGAGTAGCAGCCTCGATAGCCTGTACGTTGACAGAGAGCAGAGAGAGCTGTCCGTTCTCGGCAGCAGCAGTTGCGATATGGAAGCCGATAAACTTGTCGGCAGCAGCAGTAGAGATGTATCTGATAGCCTTTGTCAGGTTCTCAGTGTCGGTGATATCATAGCTTGCCACGAGAGTCATACCCTCAGCCTTGGCAGCATCGCCAACATAAACTTCCATCTTGTCTGGGTCGAAAGCACCGCGACGGGCGAATGTTGCAGAGATAGAGTAGTTCTTGTTCTCTTCAAAATTCAGAGCCGGAGTGATAATCCAGTCGTTTGCTGCCACGGTAGCATTGTCTGAGTTGTATGTTACACCGCTGATACCATTTGTTGTTCCCCATGTGATATTGTCGGCATTAGCATCAACAGCAGTGAATTCCTTAGCAGCGTCAGCATCAGTAAGGTCTGCAGAATAAGGCAGTTCCTTCGCTACTACTGGTGGAACCGGTTTTGTGAGGTCAACCTTTACAGAAGCAGCAGTAGACTCGCGGTTCTCGATGAAAGTCTTAACGGTGAATACCACCTCGCCGTCGAATGGTTCAACAGCGAAAGTCTCTGTAGTAGTCTCTCCAGTCAGTTCGTCGATAGTCTTGATAGGCTCAGTCTCCTCACCCTTGTAAATCTTAGCGCTAACCTTATCCTTAATGTCTCTTCCGTCAGTGTCCTTAGTTGGGTTAGTCCATGTCAGAGTAACGGTGTTGTCATCATAGTTAGGAGTACCTGCAAGTGCAGTAACGGCAGTTGGAGTAGCCGGTTTTGTGAGGTTTACCTTAACTGTGGCAACCTCAGACTCTTTCTCGCCGATGAAAGTCTTAACGGTGAATGTAACCTCGCCGTCGAATGGCTCAACAGCGAAAGTCTCGGTAGTAGTCTCGCCAGTCAGCTCGTCGATAGTCTTGATAGGCTCAGTCTCCTCGCCCTTGTAAATCTTTGCTCCAACCTTTTCAGTAAGATCCTTGCCCTCGGCATCCTTAGTAGGGTTAGTCCAAGTCAAGGTAACAGTGTTGTTGTCGAAGTTTGCAGTTCCTGCAAGGTCGGTAACGGCAGCTGGAGTAACAACAGGAGTGTCTGGAACGTCAGGAGTGTCACCCTTCTCGCCGACAACCTTCAAGCCGAGAACGAATGCCTTTCTCTGAGCAGCTGTTGTCTCTTTCATGCGAACTCCTAAGTAGTATGTTCCATCCTCTTTAACCGAGAATGTGTTAGTTTCCTCTGCAGGAGTGCCTGTTGTAGGATTAAGGGTAGCAATAGACGTGAATGATGTTGCATCTGTATTGTCCGTACCATATTCAAGAGTAAGGTGAGGAGCATTGCTGTACTCATAGCCAGTGCTTGTGGTTACAGTATACTTATAGCCCTTCTTTAGTTCGATGGCAGGTGTAACACAGATGGAGTTTACGTTGTCAGTCCACTGGCTTGGCATAATCTGCATGCCTGGAGCATAGCCTCTGCTGTTTATAGTTGTAGGAACAGCCATTGCATATGACTTCCATTGCCAACTTGTACCTGTGTTCAATAGTGATGTCCATGACGGGTCAGAAGCCATGTCTGTGCTGTAAACCTCATTGTTGTCTCCTGGCTGGACTGGTTGGTCTGGATCAGGATCAGTACCGCCTTCGTCTTTAGTGGCTACTTTAAATGAGAACAAGAAGAGGTAGTCGTTAGCTGAAGTCTCTTCAACTCCATGATAAGCAAAATAATATGTTCCGTCTGTTTCTGGAGTATATTCCATCGTCTCTTCCTGCGGTTGGTTATAATTCACAGTCGGAGTTAGGGTCTTTATTGACTTGAATGTTGAAACATCAGAAGCAGAAGTTCCCAATTCAAGGGTCAAAGTTGCTGTTGTATTTTCCTGCTTACCTGTCTTTGTTGTTATGATATAAGTCTTTCCGCCCTTTAGTTCTACTGATGGAGAAACAAAATAATCATTGTGCAAAGCATCCCAGTCTCTTTTCAGTCGCACTGCAGAAATATAATCATAACTTGGCGCACCAACAGAGAAACATCTGTTGTACCATTCCCACGTCACACCTGTTTTTGTACTCTTATCTATAGCTGACCATCCTTCAGTACCTGCTTGAGTTGAGAAGTCTGCTTCTAACGTAGACTTCTCTTCTGGTTCTGTCGGTTCCGTTGGCTCAGTTGTGCCGCCACCAGCATTGTCGCCCTCTACCTTAAAATTAAAAAGGTAGAAATAGTCAGAAGCATTATCGCGAGTACTTACTGCATGGTAAGCGAAATAATAAGTACCGCTTGTCTCTGCTGTAAATGTTGTTGTTTCTTCAACCAAAGCATTAGAAGCGTTTACAGGAGTAAGAGTCTTAATGCTTTTATATGTTGACATATCTTCGGCTGAAGTTCCGACCTCGATTGTCAACACGCCGTCAGTTCCAGAAGTCTTGCCGGTGGATGTTGTCAGAGTATAAGTTGAACCTGCGGTAAGCTGTACTGCCTTAGACACGTAATAGTCATCATGCTTAGCATACCAGTCGCTCTGGATTTTTACTCCGCTGACATACTTGTAATTGCCTGAAGCACCGAGCGAGAAAGTTTGGCTCGCCCATGCCCATGTGGTACCTGTCTTTGTACTCTTGTCGACTGCCGTCCACCCATCTGTTCCTGCATAGGTAGAGAAGTCCGCGTCAATCAGGGCAGTACTGTCAGCCCACGTCGCCGTCGTTCCTAAGAACGCGAGAGCCGCTAACGTCAACCCCTTTTTGAGTTGTAAAGTTTTTCCCATAATAAATGTTTTTTATGTGTATAAAATGTTGTTGGTTGCAAAAGTAACAATAAAAATCTTAAAAACAAACAAAAAGAAAAATATTTATTCAGAATATATGATAAAAATTAATTTTTGTTGGTTTAAAAATAAAAAAGTGTAATCTTTACTCGTTTTTTTATGACTTCTGTATGCAACGGAATGTTTCTTGTCTCGTATTAATTGAATGTTAATTGGATTTTTAGAAAAAAAACATTAGAAGAGCAATATTTTTATTACTTTTGCAACATAAACAAATAAAAAGAAAGAGAATATGAAAGTATTGCAAAGTTCTGTATTCCGCGCCATCTGTGCCATTGCCGTAGGTGCGATGCTGATAAAAAATCCCGACAGCACGGTGAAGGGAATAACGATAGCCATCGGTGTGTTGTTTCTCGTGTCAGGAGTAATCTCCTGTCTTGCTTATTTCAACGCTCGCCTTCATTCAGCCGAAAACGAGGTGTATGATGCCAACGGAAAACTCCTAGTAGGCGGAAAACCGATGTTCCCAATCGTTGGAGTAGGTAGCGTGATACTCGGTTTCGTGCTCGCCCTAATGCCGGGAGCCTTTGTTGCCTCGCTGATGTATGTGCTTGGCGCGATAATCCTGCTTGGTGCCTTCAATCAGTTTATGGTGCTCATCCAGGCACGCAAATATGCCGTATTGCCACTGTGGTATTGGGTGAGTCCAACGTTGATCCTTCTCACAGGGCTCTTCGTGATGATAAAGCCGATGGAGACTGCCGGACTGCCGTTGCTTATCCTCGGATGGTGTCTCTTGCTATATGGAGTCAGCGAATGTATTAATGCCTTCAAGATTCACCAATACAAGAAGATGTTGCAACAGCAGAATGATGTGCAAAACGACAAACAATAAACTCGGATTAGTCGCTTTTTTTGAAAAAAGTTTTTTCGTGAATTTACCCTCACACCCTCACACTTACGGTTGAAACGCCCTGTTTGTCGGGCTTTCAGGTGGTGAGGGATAGTGTGAGGGTAGGTGAGGGTAGGTGAGGGATAGTGTGATGTTTGGTGAGGGTAGAGCTTACATTCATTTGCAGCGTATGTCATCATTCTTCCATAGCGTTTAATGCAAATGGTTTCGGTGCCTTATAGTTGCACCAAAGGTGCATTGATGCTGCAATATTTATGCAACTATTCTTTTCCGTATATCTTGATATGTTTTCTAGCAGACGGATAATATTAATGACTAAACTTTAGTTTTCCCCTCCCCCGCCTCCCCTTGCCAGGGGCGGAGCAGTTACTCTTACTATCTGAAGACAAATGCATTTTTCATTGACAACATTTCTATTATTATTAAAGACTTGTTTGGTCGAATAAATAATGAAAAATATGCAAGTTTTTTAGCCATTAAAGGTAACTGCTCCGCCCCCGGAGGGGGAGGCGGGGGAGGGGAAGAACTAAATCAGAAACTTAAATTAATGAGGTAGTATAGATAGAAAAAAGAGTCAAGAGATAGTCTTGCTTCATTCTCCTGACCCTTTTTTATTTCTTTCAATTTTTCAATCTTTATTGCATCAGTCTCTCTATATACTTGCAAACCATTTCTATGCCCTTCACGTTTTCGCCTCCCTGTGGGATAATGATGTCGGCATAGCGCTTTGTAGGTTCGATAAACTGCTCGTGCATAGGCTTTAAAACTTCGAGATAGCGGTCTACTACCATCTGCACGTCTCTTCCGCGCTCCACGATGTCGCGCTGAATATTGCGGATAAGGCGCTCGTCGGAGTCAGCATCAACAAAAATCTTCAGGTCCATCATCTCGCGCAGTTTTTTGTTAAGCAGCGTCATGATACCCTCGATGATGATAACAGGTTTCGGTTCCACATGAACAGTCTCCGGCAATCGGTTGCAGAGAATATAAGAGTAGGTAGGCTGCTCGATAGCCTTTCCGCTGCGCAACTCGTTCACTTGCTTGATGAGCAACTTCCAGTCGAAAGCATCCGGGTGGTCGAAGTTGATGGCGTGGCGCTCCTCCTCCGTCATGTGCGACGTGTCGTTATAATACGAGTCGAGGGGCACTACCGAAACATAATGTGGCGGCAGCGCCTCGACGATTTTCTTTACTACGGTGGTCTTGCCTGAGCCTGTGCCACCTGCTATTCCTATTATTGTCATATATATTTCTTTTAATGAAGAATGAAGAGTGAAGAATGAAGAATGAAGAATTCAAGATACTCTTTGTATACATGAATTCATATTGTTCTCTTCTCCATTATTTTACTAATCTAATAATCTCTATTCCCTAATCTCTCCTCTCTAATCCAATCTTGTACATTTCTGCTTTCTTCTCCAGTTTCATAGGGTAAGCCCTCGAACTGCTTGGCATACGGAAGAGTTTCATTTGTTTTCCTTTGAAAGAGAAATCCACCGACGTTCCCACCTTTGGCACAGGGCATCCGAAATGAGAGGCAAAGACAGTTGCAGCCTTCTCGCCCGTAGTGATAACCGTTGTACAGTGTGGCAGTTTTGAAAGTAGGGCATCAAGATCAGTAGGTTTAACCACCTCAAGGTCTTTGTCAGAAGCTGTGTTTTTGGTCCGTCTGACGGTGCATGCCGTATCGTAAAGAGCCACGCCCTCTTTCGAGAGGAAGTCAACAAGCATATCCTTTTTGAACCTTTTGTTCTCGATATCCACGAAGTGGTCCTTGTCATTGAAAAAGAGCAGTCCGAAGATACGCCACATATCATTAATGAAGTTAGGATAGAAGAAATCCATGCTCCATCTCTTCTTAGATGGCGGAAAACTGCCGAGCATCAGCAGCCATGCGTTTTCGGGCAGAAAAGGCTCGAGAGGATGGCATTCTAAGAACCCACCCTGGCCCTCCCTAAGGGAGGGAATGGAATTACCTTTGTTTTGTAAGAACCCACCCTGGCCCTCCCTAAGGGAGGGAATGGATTTACCTTTGTTTTGTAATTCGTTATATTTTTTCATGAATAATTTATTATATTTAAAACAATAGTAACTTTCTTCCTCTTTTCTTCTTTCCCTCCCTTCGGGAGGGCCAGGGTGGGTTTCTAGTTTTTTTATTTCGCTTCCTTTACCAGATACACCACAACCGGCAAGTGGTCGCTATATCCGTCGAGCCAAGAGCCACCGGCATGAGTACGCTTAGGCGCCCCCTTGTATTTGCCCTCGTTCTGAATAAGATAGTCGCGATGGAAAATCTGGTTCTTGAAGAATTTGAGAGTAGAGAAATCCTTCTTGCCGTTCTTGTTCAGAAGGTTAGGAGTCATAACAATCTGGTCGAACAGGTTCCATGAGCCAGAATAGAACAGAGTGCCCTGTCCTTCCTTTGCGAGAATGTTATAGAACGGGTTGTACATATTATCCTTGCCAACCTCGTTGATCTCAGGTTTGCAACCGAGGGCCTCCGTCATACTCTTGTTCGTTGGGTCGTCGTTCATATCGCCCATGACAAACACCTTAACTTTCGGGTCGTCGCGGAGCAGAGAGTCCTTCAGCGCCCTTACCTGTCTGCCTCCCGACTCGCGATAGAAGGAAGTTGCAGCGCGGCTCGGCCAGTGGCAAACTACGAAAGCTACGTGCTCGCCGGCAAGCGTACCGCTGACGGTTAGAAATCCGCGGGTGAGGAACGCACTGTCTTTCTTCAACTCCTGCACGTAAGGCACGAGTTTGGCATTGCGCACGCTGAAGAGTGCCGGGTTATAGAGCAGTGCGCAGTCGATACCGCGGCGGTCTGGCCCCTCGATGTGCACATATTTATATCCGCGAGCCTTCAGAGGTTCCTGAGCCGTAAGGTCATCGAGCACCTTGTGGTTCTCCACCTCGCTCAGTCCGATAATGGCGCAGCCCACGCCCGGCAACTTGTCGGTGCCCATATCGGCAAGGGCGCGCGCCATATTGTGAAGTTTGTGGGTGTACTTCATTCCATTCCAGCGGTAAGAGCCGTTAGGAAGGAAATCGTAGTCGCGTTTCCCCTCGTCATGACAGGTGTCGAAAAGATTCTCCTGATTGTAGAACCCCACGGCATAACATGAATACTTCTTCTGTGCCATACTGCCGAGCGAGACAAGACACAGGGCAAGAACTAAAAAGATTTTTAAATTTTTCATTATTATATATATATTATTGTTTTTCCATGTAAACAATGTTTTTTTCTCGTATCGGGGCAAAGGTAAGAATTAAATTTCATTTTATTATAATTTTACATCATATAAATCACTGCTTTTTGGTTACAAACACGTTAAAATTGTAATATCAATGACAAGAAGGGGAATTATTTAGTCATAATATTTGTTGGATATTCATAAAAAGCTTATCTTTGTCGGACTTAATTTAACACTGATTTATGAAGCAAAAGAATCTGAAATTAGCCGTGATGGCGTTATGCTCCGCTTCTTTGGCTCAGGCTCAGAATCCCACAGATTCTATCGGACAGCGAAATGCGGCTCTCTCGGAGTCGGCTTTCACGTTCACTGAGGCACAGCTCGGAGAGGATGACGACATGTCGCAGAATGTGACTATCGTCAACTCCAACAACAACATTTATGCAAGTGAGGTGGGCTACCTCTTCTCGCCGGTACGCTTCCGCTACCGTGCGTTCGACCAGAAGTACAACGACGTTTACGTCAACGGTATTCCAATGAATGATATGGAGACGGGACAGTTCCGCTTCTCTAATGTCGGCGGACTGAACCAGCAGACAAAGAATCAGGAATTCGCACTGCCGTTCGAGTCGAACAATTTTGCAATGCCGGGAATGGCTGGCTCAAACAACTACAATTTCCGTCCGGCATCAATGCCGGCAGGACACCGCATTACTCTTACCGGTGCTAACCGCAGCTATACCCTGCGCGGCATGTACACCTTCAACACCGGACTGAGCAACCGTGGATGGGCTTTCTCCGGAAACGTTACATACCGCTGGGCTAACGAGGGATACGTAGAGGGAACATTCTATAACTCTCTGTCTTACTTCCTCGGTGTGCAGAAGGTTTTCGGCGACGGCACTCATTCGCTCTCGCTCACTACATGGGGTAACCCTACGGAGCGTGCATCTCAGGGCGCAGGTACCGACGAGATGTACTGGATGGCTAACGACAGGTACTACAATCCTTACTGGGGCTATCAGAACGGCAAGAAGCGCAACTCGCGCATCGTGAACGACTTTGCACCGACGGCTCTCCTTACATGGGACTGGAAGATTTCTGACAACGACAAGCTGACAACTTCCGTGCTCGGCAGATACAGTATGTACAAGAGCACGAAGCTGAACTACAACAATGCCGACAACCCTCATCCTAACTACTGGAAGAATATGCCAAGTAGCTATTATGACATCTGGGATGAAACAAATACTTCTTACCGTAACTCAGCGGCTCTCGCTAATTGGCAGGAGGCTTACGACTACTGGTCTGGCGCAAAGGCAAACCGCCAGATTGACTGGGATCGCCTGTACTACTGCAACAAGCAGGCTGCAGCTCAGGGACAGGATGCCATGTATTATATCCAGGCAAAACACAACAACGCCTTGAACATTGCCCTTTCGTCTACTTTCAACAAGCAGATTGACAAGGACAAGACTTGGAACATCGGTATCATCGGTGCTACAAACAAGGGCATGCACTATCAGACGATGGAGGACTTGCTCGGTGCTACACAGTTCCACAACGTGAACACTTATGCCATCGGCACTTATGCTCCGGATGCTGACGAGGTGCAGTATGACTTGAACAATCCTAACGGTATCGTTAAGGAAGACGACAAGTTCGGATACAACTATAACCTCTTTGTCAACAACGGCAAACTCTGGACAAGCTATGCCGAGAACTTCGGCAACCTGCATTATATGGTTGCCGCCAAGTTGGGCTATACTGCCATGCAGCGCGAAGGTAAGATGCGCAACGGTCTTGCAAAGAACAATTCTTACGGCAAGAGCCATACGGCACAGTTTATCGACGGAGGATTTAAGTTCGGTGCCAACGTGAACCTTGGCAGAGGAAATACCTTTACTCTCGGTCTCGGTTATGAGCACAGGGCTCCGCAGGCTAAGGCTGCGTTTATCTCTCCTGAAATCAACAACGACTTTATCCGCAACCTGAAGAATGAGCGTGTGTTCAACGCAGAGGTGGGCTACCAGTTGCAGAACTCTTGGTTGCACGCCAATATCAACGCTTATTATAGTCGCGTAACGAATGCTACCGACTGGCAGAACTTCTATATGGACGACATCAACTCATTTACTTACGTGTCTATCTCAGACATGAACAAGTCTTATTATGGTGTTGAGGCAGGACTGAAGTTTAAGGTTACAAGTGCATTCGACATCAAACTTATCGGACAGATTAGCGATGCGAAAATCATGAACGACGGTAAGCTGGAGTATATGAAGTCGCAAGACGCAACTGTTTATGGCGATGTTGCCGAAGGTCTCGTTGAGGACCATATATATAATAAAGGTATGCGCGAGAGCGGTACTCCGCTCACAGCGGCAAGTCTCGGACTGAGCTACCACAGTGGTGGCTGGTTTGTTGACCTTAATGCCAACTACTACGACCGCATCTATCTGTCGTACTCTCCAAACTACCGTTACCAGACTTCTTGCAAGGTGCGCGGTGATATCCTCAACAACGAACCAATCCGCAGCAACTTGGCTCAGGCAAAGGGACACGGCGGATTCATGATCGACGGTTCTATCGGTAGAAGCATCTATCTGAAGCATGGTTCGCTGTCTATCAACCTGTCTGTAACGAATATCCTGAACAATACGAATATCGTTACTGGCGGATACGAGCAGAGCCGAAGTGACTACAGTACTCCAAAGGCTGACGGAACAGCAACATCACGTGCATACAAGTTCTCGAAGAACCCAATGAAGTTCTATGCCTACGGCACTAACGGAATGTTGAACATCGCATACAAATTCTAAAAAACTCTCAAGAAATGAAAATAGCTAAATATATAAAATTCATTGTTGCGGCTATGCTGCTCAGCGGTGTTGCCACATCTTGTATGGATGATGACTGGAGCGACCCTACTAATGGCTCTACCACTGCTCCTTACGGAAACAACAACATTCAGGAGGATGCCAGCAAGATTATTTCTATCAAGGACTTGAAGGCTCAGACCGTTAACAAGCTTGCTGCCTCTGTTGCCAACGATACTATACGTATCACTGAAGACTGGCAGTTGAAGGTGCGCGTAACCGGAAACGACATTGCGAGCAATATTTACAACGAAGTTGCCGTTGAGGATGAAAGCGGCGAGGGTATCCTTATCTGCATATCCAAAGGCGGTCTCTATGGTTTACTGCCTGTAGGTCAGGAGATTCTCGTTAATCTTAAAGGACTCTATATCGGTATCTATGGAAACAATGTTCAGATTGGTACTCCTTATACAAACACCAGCGGCAGGACTTTCCCGAGCCGTATGAGTTTCAATACTTGGAATGAGCATTTCAAGATTCTCGGCACAGCCGATGCATCGAAGGTTGAGCCGGAGGAGTTTGACGTAACAAAGTTGAAGGATGAGGCTTATATAAAGTCGCACCGCGGCAAACTGATGACTTTGAAGAACGTTGAGATGGATAAGGCAGACGGTAAGCTCGCTTGGGCGCCAGATGCTGACAAGGATGCCGGAAACGGAGTGAGCCGCACGGTAAAAATCAACGGTAAGGCTCAGTCGCTGATGGTAGTGCGCAGTAGCTCATACGCCGACTTCGCCGCCAAGGCAATGCCAACAGGCAAAATTAATCTGACTGGTATCTTCACTGTTTATGCCACAAACCCTTCTCGTTACGGCTACACCTGGCAGATACTTCTTCGCAGCGAGGGTGATATCGACATCATGACTGGCGAAGACAAAATCAAGTAATAAATAGAATAACAATAAAAACGTAAAAGAATAATTTATGAAAAAGATATTATATTCAGTGATGGCAATTGCAGCCCTCACATTCTCATTCACCTCGCTCACAAGCTGCGAGGATGTTCCGGCACCTTATGAGATTCCGGGAGATAATCCTGATACACCGGCAGCAGAGCCTGCAGGAACAGGAACACAGTCAGATCCTTTTAATGTTGCCGGCGCACTGAAATACATAGAGAACGGTGGTGATGAGAATACTGAAGTATATGTAAAGGGTAAAGTCGTTTCTGTTGTATCTGGTAGCTACGATGCAAGCTACGGTAGTTTGAAGTATTATATTTCTGACGATGGTACAGAGACCAACCAGTTCTATGTATTCAATGGCTATGCAGGACCAAACAGAACAAAGTTCTCAGGTGAGGATGCTCTAAAAGCAGGAGATGAGGTTGTTATCTGCGGTAAGCTTGTAACATACAATGGCACTAAGGAGTTCACTACAGGAAACTATGTAGTTTCTATAAACGGAAATGGCGGAGGGTCAGACCAACCTGCAACTGGCGATAATGACGGAACAGAGGAAAAGCCTTATACGGCAAAAGAAGCTATAGCCAAAGGGACTGCTACAAATGTATTTGTAAAAGCATATATTGTAGGATGCGTAAATGATAAGGCTCTATCATCAGCATCATTTGATGCTTCAAACTTTACATCGGAGACAAATATTCTTGTTGCTGCATCTGTAGATGAGAAAGACGTTAACAATTGCCTTCCTGTCCAGTTGCCTTCTGGTAAAGTTCGTGAAGGTCTAAATTTGAAAGCCAATGCTTCAAACTACAAGAAGGAAGTCCTTCTCTATGGTAATATCGAAAAATATTTTGGTGCTGTAGGTATTAAGAGTGTTACTTATGCAAAAGTTGGAGATAAAGAGTTTGGAGCAAAGCCTAGTGGCAGTGCTGGAGGTGATACTCCTTCTGGTTCGGAAATCCTCAATGAATCTTTTGCCTCTGGTATTGGTACATTTACGATAAAAGATGTAACTCTTTCTGATGGACTGACTTATGTTTGGAAGCATGACGATTATAAATACATGAAGGCTTCTGCGTTCGCTGGTAGTGCGAAGGCTTCGGAGAGTTGGTTGGTTAGTGGAAAACTTGATCTTAGCAAAGTTAAGGATGCTACTCTTACATTTGATCAAGCACTAAATCATTTAAAGAGCCAAAATAGGGCTGACTATGTTAATGTCCTTGTAAGTACAGACTTCTCTGGTGATGTAACAAAAGCAAAGTGGACAGAACTTACTGTTGAAGGTTGGCCAACAACTGATAGTTGGACTATTGTCTCGAGCAAGGCAAGTATGAAAGCTTTTGCGGGAAAGTCAAATGTTTATATTGCTTTCAAGTATACAAGTAATACTTCTTATGCTCCAACTTGGGAAATTAAGAATGTGGTTATAAAATAAACAATCAATAAAGTAAATCCCATCATCCCTTTCGATGATGGGATTTTTCTTTCTCTCTTAAATCTACACACAAGATATATATTATGGAAGGCAATATGGATTTTATTCTACAGAAAGGAAATTACAGAAATTTGATATCCTTTCAGAAGGCAACTTGTATTTACGACATCACTCATTACTTTGCAAACACATTCTTCTCAGCAAAAGACCGCACCATAGACCAAATGATACAAGCTGCAAGAAGCGGTAGACAAAATATTGCTGAAGGTAGTGCAGCGGCAACAACCTCAAAAGAAACAGAACTGAAACTTACAAACGTTGCAAAGGCAAGTTTGCAGGAACTGTTGCTGGATTATGAGGACTATCTTAGGCAGAATGGATTGGAGCAATGGGCAATATCCGATAAAAGGACAGTTCAAACACGTGAATACTGTAAAAGACATACAAATCCAAAGGATTTTACAGAGAAGATAAAGACAAGAAGTGCAGAAACGATAGCCAATATTGCCATTGTACTGATACATCAGACGGATGTATTATTGGCAAAACTGATAGAACGGCAAAAGCATGAATTCTTGGAAAAAGGAGGAATTAGGGAAGAGATGACGAGAGCAAGGATAGCCTATCGGCAGAATAATGGGAAAAGATAGTTCTTTTGTGTGGCATTTTATGGGATTACTGGGAGTTCTGAGAGAACTGTAATTGTATGGAGCGACAATATAGTTCTCTCAGAACTCCCAGTAATCCCACAAAAATCCTTCATGCCACAACTCCCAATATCCTCCTTAAAATCAAAAAAAAACTCCCCAAACCCTTGCCCATTCCAGAAAAAATCCTTACCTTTGCAGCCAAATGCTGAAAAGCATCATAATTTTATAAACAATAAATAAACAATTTAGATTAAAATGAAAAAAGGTATCCATCCAGAAAACTATCGCCCCGTCGTATTCAAGGATATGTCCAACGGCGATATGTTCCTTACACGTTCTACATGCAAGACAACAGATACAGTAGAATTTGAAGGCGAGACTTACCCAGTGGTAAAGGTCGAAATCTCAAGCACATCTCACCCGTTCTATACAGGTAAGAGCAAGCTCGTTGACTCCGCAGGTCGTGTGGACAAGTTCATGAGCCGCTATGGAAAAGCCCGCAAATAATATATACACATTATATATTTAAGGAAAGAATAAAAGTGTGTTCAAGCGTAGTTGCATATGCGCATGAACACACTTTTTGTGTTTTATATGTTTTTATAAAGAGGAAAACAATATCAAAAATGAATATCTTAAGAAACAGATTGGTCGGTACACCCATTTGCAGTTTGCTTTTTGCCGTACTACTTGTTGCCTGTGGTAGCGATGACAACGGAGGAGGCAACGAGGGAGCAACGGAGCGCAACGACAACAGGAACACTGCATATACCGACCAGGCAGCCACACGTATCGAAGTTCCACATCTGCAAGGAGGCAACAGTAAGTTTATAGTATATAGAACAAGCGACAAGTCGTTCGACAAGGATGGCGTGAACTATTGCGTGGAGTGGGATAAGGACTTGAAAGCAAACCGCTGGACCTGCTACATACTGACAAAAAGCAACAGTAAGAAAAACGTTTCGCGCTGGTATGCAAAAGACGGAGAACTGCAATATCCGTTTGATACACAAAACTTGAGCATGTCTGACTATTATACAAAGTCAAACGGTGAGGACTGTATTTACAATTCAGGTTTTGATCATGGTCACCTGTGCCCGTCAAACGACCGACTGTATAGTTTGGAAGTGAACAAGCAAACGTTTTATCTTACCAATATGCAGCCGCAATACAAAGTGTTCAATGGCAGTAGTAACGAGCATAAATACAAGGGACTCTGGATAAACATGGAAAATTGGATATACAATTTTGTTCAAGGAAACCGTTTTAATTCCAGCGACACATTGTTTATCTGTAAGGGTGGAACGATAGATAGCGAGTCGCAGATTCTGATGCGTAAGAACAATATAATCGTACCGAAATATTTTTATGCAGCAATAGTCTGGAAACGTACAAACATGAATGTGTATTCCGGTATCGCTTTCTGGTATGAGCACACAAACGTGTTCCATGACGACAGTCCGAAAAGCTACGCCATCTCCATCTCAGAACTCGAGAAGAAACTTGGCGGCAAGATAGACTTCTTCTGTAATTTGCCCGACAAAACGGAGAAGGCTGTAGAGAAAACAGCGGCGACAATGGACTTCGGTTTCTAAAAAAAACGCAAATTATCCACCGTCGGTTATCGGTTTTCAATTTAAATGAGTAATTTTGCAAGAGTAAAAGCCTATGTGCCTTACTTTTTGAGAGAAGAAAGAGAAAGGGCAAGATGCAAAACGACAAATAGACAAATAAAAACATAACAAACAAAGGATAAAGAAAAATGAATACAGTATTTGACTTTTCGGTTAAGGACAGAAAAGGAAAGATGGTAGCTCTGAAAGAGTATGCCAACGAGGTATTACTGATTGTCAACACAGCCACAAAATGCGGATTTACACCGCAGTATGAGGAATTGGAGAAACTTTATGAGAAATATCACAGTCATGGATTTGAAATCCTTGATTTCCCCTGCAACCAGTTTGGGCAGCAGGCTCCAGGCACAGACGAGTCAATTCATGAGTTCTGCAAACTGAACTACGGTACGGAGTTCCCACGCTTCAAGAAGGTGAAGGTGAACGGACCGGATGCCGACCCGCTCTACAAATTCCTTACATCACAGAAGAGCTTTGCCGGATGGGACGAGAATCACCCGCTGACAAAGGTTCTCGACGAGATGCTCTCGAAAGAAGACCCTGACTATAAGGAAAAGGCAGACATAAAATGGAACTTCACAAAATTCCTCGTAAACAAATACGGAATGGTAGTGGAGCGCTTCGAACCGACAGAGAGCATAGAGAATATAGCAAAGAAGATTGAAGAACTGTTGTAAGAATTTAGAATTAAGAGTGTAGAATTTAGAGTTGGTCGCAGCATGCTGCGATTTGGAATTTCACAATTAAGAATTGTTACAATAATAATTCTCAGTCAGAAGAACTCTAAATCTCAGCGAAGCAAGAATAACTCTACATTCTAAACTCTAAATTCTAAACTCAATAACTCTAAATCTCAGCGAAGCGAGAATAATTCTACATTCTAAACTCTAAACTCTAAATTCAATAACTCTAAATCTCAGCGAAGCGAGAATAACTCTACATTCTAAATTCTAAACTCTACATTCAAATTATGGAACACGTAAAATGCTTGATTATCGGTAGCGGTCCTGCTGGATATACCGCTGCCATATATGCTTCGAGGGCAAACTTGAAGCCTGTGGAATACTGCGGACTGCTCACCGGCGGTCAGCTCACTCAGACCACAATGGTAGAGAATTTCCCGGGCTATCCCGAGGGAGTGATGGGCGGACAGATGATGAACGATATCCGCGAACAGGCGGAACGCTTCGGTGCCGACATCCGCGACGGCGAGATAACAAAAGTGGACTTCAGTAAGGCTCCATACAAGGTTACCACCGACGACGGAACGGAACTGGAGGCAGACACCGTGATTATCGCCACCGGTGCTTCGGCAAAATATCTCGGACTCCCCGACGAGCAGAAATACAACGGCATGGGTGTGTCAGCATGTGCCACCTGCGACGGTTTCTTCTATCGCAAGAAGACCGTAGCCGTAGTCGGCGGCGGCGACACGGCATGCGAGGATGCCCTGTATCTTGCCGGACTGGCAAAGAAAGTTTACCTGATAGTAAGAAAGCCATTCCTGCGTGCCTCAAAGGTGATGCAGGAGAGAGTTCTGAACACAGAGAATATCGAGGTGCTCTTCGAGCATAACACCGTTGGGCTGTTCGGCGAGAACGGCGTAGAGGGTGCACATCTCGTTAAGCGTAAAGGTGAGCCCGACGAGGAGAAAGTAGATATCCAGATAGACGGGTTCTTCCTCGCCATCGGTCATAAGCCAAACTCCGACGTCTTCAAGGATTGGCTCGAAACCGACGAAGTAGGCTATATCAAGACCATCGACAACACTCCGCTCACCAAGATTCCAGGAGTCTTCGTAGCAGGCGACGTAGCCGACCCGGTTTACCGCCAGGCCATCACAGCAGCCGCAAGCGGTTGCAAGGCGGCCCTCGAAGCCGAGAGATATCTGATGAACAAATAAAAAAAATTTTTGTTTTTTTTACCCTCACACCCTCACCTTTTGGCGTATCATATTGTATATCAAGAGATTAAATGGTGAGGGTAAAGGTGAGGGTGTGAGGGTAAAACAAAGGGACAATATAGCAAAAATGCCCATAACCAGCTAACTACCGGTTATGGGCATTTTTCCATTTCATAAATTCAATATCATTTCATTTCGCCTTACTTGCGAATCATCAGCGAGCGAGACAGATTCATGTCCCTCTTTCCCCAGTTGCGCTTAACCTTTCCGATACGCGAGCGGTTGCGCTCAATCTTAGCCTCGTTTATATCAGAGTCGGAGAAATAGTTCAGAGTTTTTGTCAGCGTACCTGTAATTCTGTTGCCCTTCAAGTCGAGGAGGTCAAAATCAAACTTCTTCATACCGCCATCCACTGTAGAAACAGTGAGCGTACCGCCTGAAACAGGAGCCAGAATGCTCTGGTAACCCTCGTCGTCGGTAGAGTCGAGGTCGCCATACCATGAGTAGACGATATTTCCCTGATAATTCACAGAGCCCTTGATGCCCGACATGTCTTTAAGAGAATTGTCGACAGTATATACACCGTCTTTCAGCTCCTCAGAGTCAGAGAAGAGGTCGAGTTCAAGATAGTCGCCCTTCTTCATGTCCGGGTCAGTAAACATCAGGATATGCGAGTTCAGTCCGCTAACGATATAGTCGCCCATCTTATAGTCAATGGCAACGGCATTATCCGGGAACTTCTTCAGTTCGTAGTCAGCAGTCAGTTCGTCCGGGAATTCCGGTTTGCTGCTGTTGTCAATCATGTTCACGATATACGGCTTGTTGTTATAAGAACCGGAAATCTTGATACCGTTCTTCGCTGTGAAGTCAAACAAGAATTTCGTGCCGTTTTCCGAAACCGTCATCTCGCCGTCGGTAATAAGCGCCATCTGCAGACGTCCGTCGGCAGCAAGATAAGTCATGTAAGAGCCAGTAGCCGTAGTAGAGCCGAAGATTTCGAGATTAGCCCCCTTCTGCAAGGTGTTAGGCAGATAAGTCTGTCCGCTCACGAAGTCGCGCGGATCAATCTTGTACGTACCGTCAGGAATAACAGGCGTCCAAGTAGCATCGCGGCTCTCGTCCTTATTCATAAACACAGGCAGATAGAGATAATATCCCTCAGTCTGCGTTCCGCTGCTTGTGAATTTTCCGGTGAAGAACTGCAGAGCGGCATCGTCAGAGAACGGGTTAAACCAGTTAGCCCAAACCCTTCCTTGTCCTTCGGTAAAGGAAACTTTTTGGTCCTCTTCAAAGTCGGTAGCACCAGAGGCACCAACCTTGAATGTCATCGGTCCGTAGTATGATGCATCAACATGAGTGCCGTCGAACAAGTCGAGTTCCGCCCGCATGTCATAAATCTGTCCGTCGTGCTTCACATCCACCGTTCCGCCCACGACCATGCTCACCGTTGTGCCGTCGGAGCCTTCAGCAAGTCTTATCCACATTGCGGAGTTGGTTGCGCTTATGGTATATGATGATGTGCCGCCACCCACTCTGTAGTATCCCTCGGGAAGAACAGCGTTCTGAGCCTCGTCACTGAGCGGTGCATACATTGAGAGAGCAATCTGAAAACCGCCGATTTTCGACGGCTGTCCTTCTTCGTCAGGTTCTTCCGTTCCGATAGTAATGTCATAAAGGGCATTTTCGGTATAAGGACTGTATTTTCCATCTATAAACGTGTTAGCCTCCTTGTAAACAGGAGCGTCCTTGAATTTAATGCTTGCCACGTCGTTAGTAGCAAACACCTTGCGCTCACCGTCGGTAGAAGTAACAACCACCTGATAATTCTGTGCAAAGAGCGAAGTAGCCGCAGCCACCGCCCATGCTGCCAATAAAGTTCTTTTCATATCGCGAGAGAATTATTTTATGAATTTAAAAGAGTTGTCGGGAGTATTAACCACGAACACGCCCTTTCCCGAATTTCCCATATCCACGGAAACATTTCCGTAAGCATCAGAGTAAGCCGCAGCCACCTGCTTGCCGCTTGCGTCGAACACAGCCACTTTGCCGTTAGGCTTCATTCCGGTGATGCTGATGCCGCCGGCAGTGGCAGAAATTTTCATATTAGACCCGTTCACCTGAGTATTGGCGATAGCCGAAGTCTCCGTATACGTGAATGTGATATTAGTAACGTTGTCGATAACCAGCTTCAGGTCATCCTTAGCAAACGACGCTATCGTCATCTCGCCCTCGTTGAACGTAACCACCGGTTCCATATTAAATTTATAGTCAACCGTCTTTCCGTCAGCCGTATTCACGTGCATAGTGAATATCTTTTCAACCGGCAGAGCCATTGCCGCCGTTGCCGTAGCGAATACGGCGAGGAGAGTTATAATAAAGTTTTTCATATCAATCAATGTTTTTTATGTTAGAATTCATAAGTAACAGGTCCCTCGTATTTCATCGTCAGGATATAATCCTTGCCGTCGAGAATAAGGTTGAAGTCCATCACGATATTATCGCCCGAATAAGAAACGTCCACGGTGCTACCCTCGGCAAAGCGGCAGTTGCCCAGATTCGGTGTATACAGGTCGCAATAGCTCTTGCTTCCGAAGGTGCCCGGTGTATTGTCGGCAGAAAAAGAATATTTACCTGCCGGTATTTTCGTTTCGCTTGCGTTAGCGAAGAAGTCGATAGCCATCTCGTAGTTCCAGTTAGCATCGTTGAATTTAGTGTAGAACTCTCCGTCCACGCGTCCGTTGTTGTCAATCACCTTCGGTGTTGCCGATGTAGCGAGTTCCACCGTCTGTTTAGTCTGCGCCACTTCCGGAAAAGAGATTTTCCCCTCGTATTTCATGTCAATCTTGCGCCCGTCGTCGGTAATGAGATTCATCAGCAGCGAGATGTTGTCGCCATCGTAAGATACGGTTACCGTACTTCCAGCCGCAAACTTGTATGAATTACTCGGGTTATAGATGTCGAGATAGCTGCGCGAACTGAATGTGCCAGCCGTCTTGTCGTCAGAATAAGTATAAGTACCAGCCGGCAGCTTAGCCGAACCGGCAGCAGAATAGAAGTCGAGCGCCATCTCATAGCTCCACGACTCATCATTCATGTTGAAATAGAACTCGCCGTCAACATAATCATTCACATCGGTAGTCTTCACCTTTGGCTCCAGACAGGTGTTCAGAGTGAAGTCCTTGCCCACGTAGCCCGGCATCTGTCCGATGTATTTTCCCTTTAGCTCTGTGTCGTCCTCAAGCGTAAGGTCAAATGTAATGGTGTAATCCTTTCCCGTAGTGGCAACGTTCATCGTTCCCGACTTGAGTGCCGTTTTCTTGTTGTCTTGCGTTACGAAAGAATAGTTCTTGTCGGCATCGATAGTCATAGCGTTGCTCGTTGTCTCCACGTTGTACACTCCGTCGTAGAGGTATTTGCCCATCGACGGACCAACAATCCATAGCGTAACACTTTTCTTGTTGTCTTCGGAGGTAAATTCAGCTTCCACGGCACCCGAAGAATAAGCTCGGGCTTCCACATTGTTGAAGTTGATAACATCGGCTACAGTAGTCTTGGTAAAGGAAATGTCCTTAACCCTGTCGGCGGCAAATTTGTACGTCAGTCCCTGTGTATCAGTAACTTCAATACTTTGCGCCGATGCTCCAAGTGTGCATGCCGTAGTCAATAAGGCAGTAATGAACAGATTTTTCATCTTGATACTTAGATTTAAAAATTAGAACATTGGTGTATTAACTCTCTTGTTTTTCTTGTTAGAATTATTTTGCAAATATATGTTTTCCGTTACTATTTGACAAGTCCTTTTGTTTTCTTTAACTAAAAAAGCAAAAAAGTGGGAATACTTTATTTTTTTCAGTAAGAGATAGACCCTACTTTAGGTTCATCAGGAACTAAGAGTGGTAAACTCTACAGTGTTGTGCTTGTAAGAGGGGGAGTGTTTATGCCGGATGTAGGTGTTGTAACTATCGTTAAAAGTGTTTTCAACTACCGTTAAAAGTGTTTTCAACTACCGTTAAAAGTGTTTTTAACTACCGTTACAACACCTGCTTTCTGCTGATTCACTACTTGCAGGAAGTCTTCTCGTCAGTATTTACAACGTTACTTGTCGCTTGCTATTGGTTGTGATTGGTTATCAATCGTTTATATTTTGGCGGAATAATTCCTCTTTTATAGATGTAGCTTGATAGAATAATTCCTCTTTTTACGGTATATTTCAATGGAATAATTCCTCTTTTAAATAGGTAAAAAGCAAGAATAATTTCTA
Organism: Prevotella sp. UBA1104; assembly: GCA_002314055.1. Taxonomy (GTDB): domain Bacteria; phylum Bacteroidota; class Bacteroidia; order Bacteroidales; family Bacteroidaceae; genus Prevotella. Next base: position 44,603 of record DCBP01000125.1, on the reverse strand, counting down.
AAGGTGTTGCATAATACATTGAAATTCAGTGCATGTTCTTTGACAACAATATAGCGGAGAATGAGGCAGAATGTGTGATACCTCAAATAGAGATGCCCGAGATGTGATTGACTCTTAATTTAAGAGCTGTTTAAAGCAGAAAAACGGCAAGGCGACGTGCGGTATATATATTTTGCACGTCGCCTTGCCTATTTATTAATAACCAATCTAAAGTTTTACAGTGTCAGAGAAAATAATTATCTTCTTCCACCCATGTGACCGCCGCCACCAGAACGACCGCCGCCGTTGAAACCGCCTCCGCCGAAGCTGCGACCAGAGTTGGAGCTTGAAGAGCTGCGGCTCGGAGAGAACGTGGATGAAGAGGATGATGACGGACGACTGAATGAGGAACCCACGCTGCGTGAAGGCTGCATCGATTCTCTTCTTGGAGTCTCCCTTACCGTAGTGCGGGTGCTACTCTGTCGGGTAGTGAATCCCCTGTTTTCATTCATTCTTAAAGCCTTGTCGTTTGTTTGTTTTTGCTGAAACTTTGCAGCATCGGCTTTGTTAATCCTTCCGGCGAAAGAGCCTCTGTTAAAACCGCCATTTTGTGGCTTGTCATTTCCGCCGTTGTTTCCTCCATTGTTTCCGCCGCGATATCCGCCATTGTTGTTTCCACCGCGGTATCCGCCGTTATTGCTTCCATTGTTGTTTCCGCCACGGAATCCGCCGTTACCGTTGTTGTCAGGCTTCCTGTCGTTGCGTCCGAATCCGGAGTTACCGTTATTGTCCGGTCTTCTGTCGCCGCGTCCGAAACCATGGTCGTTGCGTCCCGGGCGGTCGCCCGGACGGTCGAAGCCACCGTGATTGTGAGAGCCGCGGAAGTCGCCACGGTCAAAACGGTCCCTCATTCCAAATCGGCTTTCGCCAGGTCGCGGTCCGAAGTCGCGCCCATGATACCAGCTGTGTCCGCCGTTCATGTGCCAGCTGTGTCCGCCGCGGTAAGACAGATAGAAACCAGGTCTGCCGAAATAGAAGTAAGTGCGGGAAGGATACCTTGCATAGATGCCGAATCTCCACACCCCGTCGCTCCAAGTCAGTGGGCGATAGAAATAAGCAGCAGAGCAGAAAGCGCTATACTGCCAGTCGAAGAGGATATAGCTCAGGTCGAGATTGCGTCTCGTCCAGTAAGTGCCGTAGAGGTCATCATAAGTATTGATGCTCATCAGATAGTCGAGATTAACCTCGTAGGCAGCCTCATACTGTTCGTCGTTCAGATTCAGTTCATACGCCATCTTGTCTGTCAAGAAGAGCGCCCTGTCTCTTGCCTGTTCGTAGCTCATTGCCGATGCCGAGAAGACGGTCATGAGCATTATTGCCATAGATAATATAAACCTTTTCATAATCATTGTTTTTTTTATTTTCTGCTGCAAAGAAACAAAGAATAATCGATATACGGAAAGGGTTTTTCCCTAAAAGGGGAGGGAATTTCCCTATTTGTTAGAATATTAACGGAAAAATGCCTACCTTCGCATATATTTAATAATGCTAACGCAATAAAGAACTAAAAATATATGAATAAATCATTGCTTTGCTGCCTGTTGCTACTGGGCTCTTCGGCAGCTTCGGCGCAGGAGGATGTCGACGATAAACTGCAGCAGGAAAAGCCTGTCGGCGAACTCGAATATATGATAGAGGCGCAAGCCTCCGGCTCGCACGGAAAGACTCCGCTGTGGCTAAATGCCAACAAGTATGGACTGAGCTCGCTGAAGGAGGGAAACGGCTATGCCCGTGCTGCCCTGAGCCGGAGTATGTCTACGTTTGGCAAGAAGAAACTCGATTGGGGATTCGGGGCGGATATAGCCGTGCCGGTAAACTACACGAGCAATTTTATCATTCAGCAGGCGTATGTCGAGGGGCGCTGGCTCCACGGCTCTCTCACGCTTGGCAGCAAAGAGCAGGAGATGAACCTGAAGAACAGCCGACTGAGCAGCGGTAGTCAGACGCTCGGAATAAATGCCCGTCCTGTGCCACAGGTGAGACTCGCCCTTGAGGACTACTGGACAGTTCCGCTTACACGCGGTTGGCTGCAAATCAAGGGACATATTGCGTATGGCATGATGACCGACGACTCATGGCA
>DCBP01000125.1:25801-42370 GCA_002314055.1 Prevotella sp. UBA1104 | reverse complement strand
TTCTTGCGTATCGGCAAAGATCCGTATATGTATCCGTTGTCTTTAGAATTAGGACTGGAGATGGCGTCCCTCTTCGGCGGAAACTCCTATCAGCCGTCTGCCGACGGCACTATGCAGGAACTGAAGGGCGACAAGGGTATCCATGCCTTCTGGAATGCCTTTGTTCCGGGCGGAAAGGATGCCACCGACGGACAGAACTACAAGAATGCCGAAGGCGACCAACTGGGCAGTTGGATGATGCGTATAAACTATGAAACGGACTTATGGAAGGCTGGACTGTATGCCGACAAGTTTTTCGAGGACCATTCTGCCATGTTCCAGCTCGACTACAACGGCTATGGCAGCGGCGAGGAATGGCAGCAGAAGAAAAAGAGAAAATATGTGTTGTATGATTTCAAAGACTGGATGCTTGGTTTCGACCTGCATCTGAAATACGGTTCGTGGTTGAGAAATATCGTAGTGGAATATCTCTACACCAAGTATCAGAGCGGACCGATATATCATGACCACACGCAAACCGTTCCCGACCATATCGGCGGTATGGACAACTTCTACAACCATAACATCTACACAGGATGGCAACACTGGGGACAGGTAATGGGAAACCCTCTTTACCGTTCACCTATATATAATACTGACGGCATGATACAGGTGGAGAACAACCGCTTCATGGCTTTCCATCTTGGTTTCGACGGCAGACCGACGCTCAACACGCGCTACCGTGTGCTTGCCACATACCAGGACGGTATGGGAACGTATGGCAATCCATACACGAAGGTTCGCCACAACGTCAGCTTCCTTGTGGAGGGAGAATACAAGTTCATCCATAAGTTTATGAGAAACTGGACCGTAAAAGGCGGCTACTCAATGGACTTCGGCAGTATCCTCGGCAATAACCAAGGTTTTCAACTTACAGTGTCGAAAAGTGGGATATTGGGGAAACACCATACATCAAATAGATAAAAAAGAGAAAGATGAAAAAGATGAAATATATTTTAGATACGTTGTTTTCAGTAATATGTATAACGGGTATTCTCAGTTCCTGCGACCTTGAAACATCGTCGGCAGGCGATTTCGACGGAATGTGGCATCTGACAAGTGTTGACACCATTGCTACTGGAGGCAGATGCGATCTGTCGAGAGAGAAAATCTATTGGTCGTTTCAGTATAAGCTGATGGAGGCTGACGACAAGAACGGCAACCACCGTTCTGTGCTTATGCGCTATAACGAAAACGGCAAGAAGCTGGTGTTGAATTCGCCTTATGCCTATAACCGTACGGAAGGCGATGAGCCTCTGACGGAAACGACGTTGCTCAAACCCTTTGGCATTAATAAACTGGAAGAGGAATTCCAGGTGAACAAGATTAGTGGAAGCAGTATGCAACTGCAGTCGGATATGCTGATACTGAATTTCAAGAAATTCTAATCTGTATAATTCGTAGTATGATGATATTCATTATGCCTCTTTATCTTAAAATGTTACCCTCACCAACCCTCACCATTACCCTCACCACCTGAAACCTCGATGTACAGGGCGTTTCAGAGCCTTGAGTGAGGGTGTGAGGGTAAAAATCAAAAAAAACTTTTTTGATTTTTTGGGGTGTTAGTCCGGGGATAAGCTTATGCCCTGCGCCTGTTAATAATCCTTGTTATAGCCATATTGATGACTACGAAAATGATTATGTCGCAGCATACGATGGTTGTAATGCCGAAATGCGGCATCATAATTCCGTTTACGGCAATAAAAAGAATTTGTATGCCGAGGATACAAAGCAATGCCTGATGCTGGTTTAAGCCAGCAGCAAGAAACTTATGATGGATATGACGTTTGTCGGGATTGAAAATAGGGGTGTGGTGGTATAGACGCACGAAGATAACACGGAACACATCGAAAGTAGGAACAATGAGTAGGGTGTAGGCATATACCATGCACACACTGTCGTATGTCATCTCGTTTCCGAAAATTGACAGGTGGAATTTTCCGTCGGGAATAAGGTCAGGACGGTTCATTGACAGTTTTATCAAGAAGAAGCTGAGCATGAAACCAAGTGTAAGACTACCGGAGTCGCCCATAAATATTTTCAGTCCTTTCTCCGCTTTTCCGAATATGTTATAATACATGTAGGCGAGGAGTACCCCCATCAGTCCGGCGATAATTACGCAGTATACATAAGTCTCAATACAGTAAAAGCCATACATAAATCCGCAAAGAGCGATAACAGACAAGCCGGCCGACAGTCCGTCGATGCCGTCGATTAAGTTCATGGCATTGTCGACAAAGGCGATGCACAGCACCGTGAGCGGAAAGCCGATATAAAACGGTATTTCGTATATTCCGAGAAACCCGTAGAGGTTGTTGATATACAGTCCGGAGAGGGGCAGAAGACTGGCAGCTATAAGCTGGAACACGAATTTCGTTTTTGCTCCAAGACCAACCACATCATCGATGATGCCTATGGTGTAGATTATAAACAGACTGATAATACAACTCACGGTCCAGTAGTTAAGCGTAATCTTCTGTACGCCGGCAATGCTTTCGTAGGCGAGCAGCATGATGATAGCCGCGAGCAGCATACTGGGAAGAAAGGAAACACCGCCAAGTCTTGGAATTGCAGCATGGTGCACCTTTCGTTCGTCAGGAATGTCGTAAAGCTTCTTCTTGCGACAGAAGTTTAATATTGCAGGAATAACACAGAAACCTGTAAGCATGCTGATAATGAATGTTCCCGATATAATGAGTTGTATTGTGTTCATCTTTAATCTTTGTGATATTAATAAAATATGTGTCAGGCAAGTGTATATACTATATCTTGTCTGTTTATTATAACACAAAAAAAAGTTTAATATTGTATTCTTGCATGAAAATATTCTAAAACAGTTACATTTCTTTTGTATTTCCGTCACATTATATATAAAATAATGTAATATGAAAACGACAAAAAAATTCTCTTTATTAATATCGGCAGCAATTCTTGCCGCGCCATTATGTGCTTCAGAAATGATGGCAGACGAAACCATAGAAGCTGACGTCAATAAAGATATCAATGCCCTTGTTGAGAACAATGGTATAGTAGGTAGAGATGAAGTCGGTGCACTTGTCATGCCGAAAGATATCGCTCCGTTGAGTGGAGTACCGTTTAAGATGAAAGAGCCGAAACGTACGTCCTTCAGAAATGTAGAGATTGGCGTGACCCGTGCCGACATCGACAAGAGGGGGATGATAACCGAAGCCTTGAACAAGATTATAGAAGACTTGTCGAAGAAAGGCGGCGGGCGCGTTGTGGTGCCTGCCGGACATTGGCATACAGGGCGCATAACGCTGAAAAGTAACATTGACTTGCATCTTGATGAAGGCTGCATACTGGAATTCTCTGCCGATATCGACGACTATCAGCCGGCGGTATTCACTCGTCATGAGGGAATAGAAGTGATGGGGGCTGGAGCATTTATCTATGCAAACAAGGCAAAGAACATTGCACTGACGGGACGGGGAAAGATTGTCGGTCCGCCGATGGAGGTAGAGATGCGCCGGCTTAGAAACGGCAACAGTGTGGTGGAGAAAGACATAGACTACAGGTTGCCGGTAGAACAGCGCATCTGCGACGGACATGACGGCAGAACGTTCTATCGTCCGAAATCGTTTGCACCGATAAACTGCAAGAATGTTCTTGTAGAGGGAGTTACGTTCGAGCGCAGTGTGCTTTGGAATATAAATCCGATATACTGCGAGAATGTTATTATTCGTGGAGTTACCGTAAACTCCGTTGGAGTGCCGAGTGGCGATGGCATAGACATCTCCTCATGCAAGAATGTACTTATAGAATATTCAACGCTGAATTGTGGCGACGACTGCTTTACGCTGAAGAGCGGACGGGCTGAAGATGGCGTTAGGGTAGGGCGTCCTACCGAGAATGTAGTCATTCGCTATTGTCTTGCAGAAAAAGGGCATGGGGGCATTACGTGTGGCAGCGAAACGGCGGCAGGTATAAAAAACGTGTATCTCTATAATTGTGTGTTCGACGGTACTCGCACTGGCTTCCGCTTTAAGACCCGACGTAACCGCGGAGGAGGAATATGGGATATATATTATGATAACGTGAGACTTATAGATGTGAATGAGGCTTTCACTTGGGACTTGCTTGGTTCTAAGATGTATATGGGAGAGTTGGCTCAGCGTAATCCACCGCTTGCCATAACGCCGCTTACTCCAGTGGTGAAGGATATCAGAATTAGTAATTTCGTTATCGAGTCAGCCGACCGCATGATGAGTATGAATACGATTCCGGAGGTTCCGACAACAGGTGTGGTGATAGAAAACGGTACGGTCAGGACAAACCGTATTTTCAAAAGCATGAATGATGTTGGCGGACTGACGCTGAAGAATCTTACGATTCAAGCGACCGACAATACTCTGAATATAGACAACAGTCATGGACTGACGTTTGATAACGTTTCGTTCCTCGTGCCTACAGGTTCGCTGAAATACAACATATCCGGGGATAATGCAGAAATGCCTATAATTAAAAGATAAACAAAAATGAAGAAAATACTATTATTATTCACACTTGCTGTATCATGCATATTTGCAAGTGCAGCAGACTATGATGCTGAAAAACGTGACGGGATCTTGAAGGAAATAACCGGTGCAAAAATCTCTTCAAATGTAAAGAGCATACTCGAGTTCGGAGCGAGGGGCGACGGCAAGAAAGACTGTCTGCCTGCCTTCAGAAAAGCAATGGCGCAGTCGAGAAAACTTGGAGGCATACGTATCTTGGTGCCGGCAGGAACATATTATCTAAAGGGACCGATTCATTTTGAAAGCAATACATGTATCGATCTCCAGGAAGGGGCAACACTGAAGTTCGCACCAGAGCCGAAGTATTATCTGCCAATGGTAAAGACAAGTTGGGAAGGGACTTTCCTGCAGAATTACTCACCTTTTATATATGGTTACAATCTGCATGATGTGGCTATCACAGGCAAGGGCACTATCGACGGCAATGCACAGACCTCTTTTGCCACATGGCGCAAAGATCAGAAAGAGGCTCGCGACCTCTCTCGCAAGATGAACCACGAAGAGACTGCTGTAGAGAAACGCAACTTTGGTGAAGGAAAATTCCTGCGTCCACAACTGATACAGTTTTTTGGATGCAAGAATATCACCGTGGCTGATGTCTTCATCACCAATTCGCCATTCTGGTGTGTGCATCTCTTGAAAAGCGAAAACATTATTTGCCGCTCATTGAGATATGATGCCAAGTTGGTGAATAACGACGGTATTGATCCGGAATGCTCAAGGAATGTCCTTATAGAAGATATTAGTTTTAATAATGGTGACGACAATGTTGCCATCAAGAGCGGAAGGGATAATGACGGATGGCGACTTGGTTCTCCTTCAGAGAATATAATAATACGTAATTGTCGCTTTAAGGGACTGCACGCCGTGGTGATAGGTAGCGAGATGTCGGCAGGCGTGAGAAATGTCTTTGTGGAGAACTGTACATACGCTGGCTATTGCAAACGGGGAATATTTGTTAAAACAAACCCAAACCGCGGCGGATTCGTAGAGAATCTGTATGTAAGGAACTGTGAGTTTGACGAAGTTGAAGACCTTTTCTATATTACAAGCATGTATGCCGGAGAGGGAATGGACGACAATCATTTCTCCACTGTAAGCAATATACATGTAGATGGTTTGCGTTGTCGTAAGGCTCGTCAGGCTGGTATCGTTTTGCAAGGCACCACGGCTAAGCCTATAAGCAATGTGTCTTTTAATGGGGTTGACATAATGGAAGTGAAAAATGCCCTCAGTATGGATAATACCGAGAGTGTAAGTTTCAAAAATTGCCATCTTGGCGGCAAGGCTGGTGTGCCAACTCAAGTTACGGCAAAAGACAACTTGTTTAATTAGGAATTAGGAATTAGGAAAGAGGAATTATTATTTCTATTAATTATAGTACTATTATTCTTTTCATTCCTAATTCCTCTTTCCTAATTCCTAATTCTTTAAAATCTAAACTGCAACTGCACGTCTGCCATATTATAATTTTCCTTGTTCAGCGTGCGGTCGTTTACAAACACATATTCGGCGGTGACTCCTATGTTCTTCGAGAACTTGTAGTCGGCGCCGATTTCATACATTGACTTCATTGTGTTCCACGTTGCAGCACGACGATACATGTTGTAACGTGCCTTGATGTGAGCTTTCTTCTTTATTACTGGAGCGATGGCAGCAGCATAAAATCCGTCAGCTTTGCTGCCATAGCCATTCAGAGTCAAGTCGGGATTCTTCTCGTTGTCGCTGGTTTTGAAGCCTTCACCAGTTCCATGAATATATTCCGAGCGGAAAGTCCAGTCGCTCTTCGTTACATATTCTCCGCTTATAGCATATCTGTGTTGTGGAAGACTTTTTGTTTCTGTGTGTTTCTTGCCTTCATCATCAGTATAGCTCCATTTGCGGGCATAAGAGCCTTCCAGTCCGAACACTCCGATGCGCATACCCTCGACAGGCATTACCCAAATGCCACCGGCAACAGTCTTTTGCTGGTCCACATCCTTCACGTTGATGCCCTGTCCGTTGAATACTCCAACTTGATAGTGCATAAGGTTTCTTCCTTTGGCGTTCTTTATAAAGTCTCCTTGAATCTGTAAACCGATGTCTCGTCCGTTGCTTGAATGTTCTCCAGAACGGTCGGAGAATCCCGACAGATAGCTTACGTTCTGGCTGTAGCTCATAAATCCCTGGTCTATAGGGTGCATAGGGTTCTCAAAAGTAAAAGGTAGTTTGAATTGTCCTGCCTTAATCTTAAAGAAAGAATATTTCTGCCACTCGGCAAAAAGGTCTACAAGTCTCGGAGAACTTCCTTTCGTCGATGTGTTACCATTGATTTGCATTTGCGCCTTCCAATAAAAGTCGCCTTTTATTCTTCCGTCGAGCGACAGTCTTACAAGTCTGAGGTCAAATGAATTAGCTTTGCTTCCTTCCTGTCCGGATGCCTGATATTCCACGAGTCCGTATCCCGATAGCTTTATGCTCTTATACCAAGGTTCAGTCTTTGTTTCCTGGGCATTGCCTGCCATTGCTGCCATTATCATGGCAGCAGCAATATATTTTCTCATTTATACAGTATAATTGATTAATTAATGGTGCAAAGGTAGCTTTTTATAATAAGAATTGTATTACTTTTGCACAAAAATCCGATTAAGTGAGAGAAGAAGAAGCTTGCTTATTCTTCCGAGCGTGAGGATTTTATATAAAAATCCGATTAAGCGAGAGAAGAAGAAGCTTGCTTATTCTTCCGAGCGTGAGGATTTTATATAAAAACGAATAGTTATGACAACACTTTATCTTACACGCCATGGCGAGACCGTAGACAATGCCAATAAAATAATGCAAGGGCAGACGCAGGGAATGTTAAATGACAACGGCATAAAACAAGCTCGTGAGCTTGCTGTGAAACTTGCCGATAAGCCTATCGACGTCTTTGTTTCGAGTGATTTGAAACGTGCCGTAGATACCTGTCGCATCGTGGCAGAACCTCATAATGCCGATGTGAAAGTTACACCGCTGTTGCGAGAGCGTGACTGGGGCAGTTTCACCGGTCGCTATATTCCAGATTTGAAGGATGCCGTATGGACTGATGATATAGAGACTATTGATGAATTAAAGTTGCGTGCCGAAAGGTTTCTTGAGTATATACGACGTGAATATAATGGAAAAACAGTTCTCGCCGTTGGGCATGGAATCATAAACAAGGCAATACAGGCTGTATTCTATAATAAGGAGATGAAAGATATTCCCCGAATGGAGAATGCTGAAGTTAGAGTGTTGAAGCTGAAGTAATAGAAGTTTTGGCGCTGGTGCATATATCGCTTTAAGGCTGACAAGAAAGAAATGGAAGTTTCCGTATATAAAATGCGGAAGCTTCCATTTCTTTTTACATTATGTAGTTACACTTTTGCAGTGCTACAAATTCTTATTCCGAAAGTGAATCATAAGCCGTTTATTTCACGCAGATGAAAACGGATACTGATATACTTATTATAAATATTACAGTTGCAATCATAATCAATATGTTTTAAGTTTGCTGCAAATATAGTCATTTTATTGTAATATTGTATGCAGCAGTAAGCTTTTTTCTCATATTGAGTGCGAATTTTACTTATTTTATGATATTACACTTGCGGAAAAGAATCATTTTTATCTTATTCCTCAACGCTGAATTCATCCTTTCCAACTCCACAGAGGGGGCAAACCCAATCTGCTGGAAGATCTTCAAACGCTGTTCCTGGAGCGATACCATTGTCTGGATCGCCTACTGCCAGGTCGTATACATACCCGCAGACATCACATACATACTTCTTCATAATGGTTTTGTTTTTAATCGTTATATAAAATTTTATTTGAATTCGGGCAATATGTTATTTGATTGCCTTTGCGAAATCTTTTCCGTATTCACGACATTCATCGAGAGCATTGCCGTCTGGAACCCACAGAGTCTTTAATCCATCGTTAACCAGTTCAAATCCGCAGCCTTGCAACTTCTCACTGATTTGTTTCACAGCTTCGCCGCTCCATCCGTAAGAGCCAAAAGCTGCAGCTTTCTTTTTCTTGAACTTCAGTCCGTGGATCATTTCAAGCAGTCCAGCGATGGCATACGATATTCCGTAGTTTATTGTAGGCGAACCGACGAGGATTGCCTTGGAGCGGAACACTTCTGTCAGAATATCGTTTTTGTCTTCTTTTGCAGCATTCAGAATCTTTACTGTTACAGTAGGGTCCTCACTGAGAATTCCCTCGGCAATAGCCTGCGCCATGAGTCGGGTAGACTGCCACATCGTGTCGTATATGAGAGTGATTTGGTTCTCCTGATAAGCGTCAGCCCATAACAGATATTTGTCAAAAATCTGCATAGGATTTTCTTTCCAGATAACTCCATGGCTCGGGCAAATCATATTGATTGGCAGGTTCATGGCTTGGATCTGCTTGATTTTCTTCAAAGCCATCGGACTATAAAGGTTCAGTATATTTACATAATACTTCTCTGCCTCTGCCATCATAACGTTACTGTCAACAGTATCGTTGAAGAGCGATTCAGATGCGAAATGCTGTCCGAAGCCGTCGTTAGAGAAGAGAATGTTGTCGCCGCTCATATATGTAAACATCGTGTCTGGCCAATGTAGCATCGGCGCCTCGATGAAAGTCAGAGTTGATTCGCCGAGAGACAAAGTATCGCCTGTCTTTACGTTTACGAAGTTCCAGTCCTGATGATAGTGTCCGCGAATTATTGCCTCTCCTTTTTTCGTGCAATAGATAGGGGTATCTGGAATTTCGCGCATCAGTTCTGGCAGGGCACCGCTATGGTCCACTTCATTGTGGTTCATGATGATATAGTCGATATCCTTCAGGTCTATTTCCTTTTTAAGCCTTGCTACAAATTCTTTGTCGTATGGCAACCATACAGTATCGATGAGCGCCACCTTTTCGTCGCGAATCAGATAAGAATTATAACTTGAACCGTGGCGTGTAGATAATTCGTCGCCATGAAATGTGGTCAGTTCCCAGTCTACTTTGCCGACCCAGCTCACTTTATTTGTTATTTTCTTTGCCATTTTTTATATCCTTTCTTTTTTCTGATGCAAAAGTATTTATAAATAACATAACTTACAAACGACCTTTTCTATAGTTCTATTGTTTTTATCTATAAAGCGTCAGCCCCGACAACAGATATGCTTGTTGTCGGGGCTGATGATGAGTTCTTGTTCTTACCTGTATTATATAATAGGTGACTGGTATTTTCAGTCTTTCTCTTCCAATTCCGCTTGTTCCTTGCTTATGTAGTTCTTTGACGAATCAACAGCAATAAGCACTCTGTCGCTGCCGCGCAGATAAGCACCGTCGAGAGTAAACTCCGTCACTTTATTGTCAAGTTCGCCAACGTAAGTCAGTTTGCCGTCGCTCGGGTTCATCCACCAAACATTCTTCTTGTTGCCGCTGATTTTAGTCAGATCTATTTGCATCGGCTTTCCGCTGTAGTTGTAAACGAGCATAAAGTCAGAACCGCGCATAGCAATTACTCTGTCGTAGCGCTCACCGTTCTGTCCGGCAATGATACTCTGGTCGCCCTGTCCCTCAGTGAACGGGAAAGCAAGCATCAGCCACTTCAGATATTTCATTTGATTATATCCAGGGTCGTTCATAGCATCCCACCAAGGCTTTTCGGCGCCAAACGAAGCCTGTACGCCAGGGCGCATAAACTGCATCACGGAGTTATGTCCGTAAGTATGTCCGAAGCATCCAGCAAATACAGCCCAGTAGGCATAGCGACGCACGTCGTAGTCCATCCATCGTGGAGCTGAGAAATCGTGCAGTCCCTGAGGAATATCCTCATACGACGGTTCGCCGTCGATAACTGGCTTCAGTGGCTTCTTCTCGAAACTCATGTCCACATAGCGCCAGTTGTCCTCCTCGGTGTTGTCCTTGATGGTATAGTCGCCGTCGCCGTTGCGCTGTCCGTAGCGTCGGTGTCCACTCTGAAACATGTTGAAGTCCATCCATTCGCGGTCGTTAAACCATCGGGCAGAAGTAGTCCTTCCTCTTGGATGAAAGGTCATGATATGGTTTTTGTCATACTTCTTGATAGCGCGGGCGAGAGCGTCCCACACCTCCGGCTTTTTGTCGCCGAGGATGTCGCCGCCAATCATCCAAATGATATTAGGCTTGTCCTTGTATCTTTCGCCGAGGAATTTGCCGTAAGCCGTAGCCTTCTTCACGTCCATCTGTCCGATCATCGAGCCCCAGATGCAGTCCATGGCGATATAAATACCGTTGGCGGCAGCACGGTCCACGATATAGTCCATGTGCTCCCAATATCCATAAACGCCAGGCTTAGACACTTTAGAGAAGTCAAACTCCTTGTTGTTTGCCTGCTGACCATAGATATTAAACGTAGGGATAGCGTTGAGTACCTGGATTTGTTCAACGTTGTATCCACACTGGCGCTCTTTGTTGAGGAAAAATTCCACCTCGTCGCGGTTCAGTCTTTCAGGCATCAGCCACGACGTGTTGCCGAGCCAGAAAAAGGCTTTTCCGTTTTCGTGAACGAGATAGCGCTGGTTGTCAGAAACTTTCAGCTTGCCGTTGTCCCAAGGCTTGTATATAGCCTTCTTTGCGGCGCTTACGGCAGTAGTTGCGAGCAGCACGAGGGCTGCGAGTAATAGTGATTTCTTCATATTTCTTTTTTAAACCCACCCTAACCCTCCCCATGGGAGGGAATGAGTTAGTTCCTCCTAAAAAGAGGATTGTGGATAGTTAATGGTTTATATTTTAATAATTATCTCTCTTGATTAATTTTTATTCTAATATGATTGTTCAACCTAATAGGTAACAGTAATCAAATCCCTCCCTTGGGGTGGGCAAGGGTGGGTCTTAATTCAACAACCTCTCCCTTCTTGGTATTTATATCATAGAGATACGTCTTTTTGAGTTCAGGCAATTTCTCTAATTTGTCGGGGAAGTTGATTTTCTGTTTCACGTCGGTCGGTGTAGCGAAAAGCGGATTCTTGTTCTCACCCTTAGCCACCTTCAAGTCCTTGCCCGTGAGCGGCACAGCAGAGCGGATGCGCAGGTTGCCACCATTTTTAGAAATGATAGTTGCCTTGGAGATGTTGTTGTCCTTCCAAGTCATGCTCACCTCAAAACCGCCGCGCGCTTTCAGTCCGCTAACCGTTCCCTCCTTCCATGCGTCAGGCAGAGCCGGCAGCAGATACACGAATCCGTCGTGGCTCTGTAGCAGCATCTCTGCTATTCCGGCAGTACATCCGAAGTTTCCGTCAATTTGGAAAGGCGGATGAGCGTCGAAGAGGTTGGCGTAAGTGCCACCCTTTTTCTTCTCATTTCTAACGAGGGTTAGCTGGTCGCCGATAAGCTTCAAGGCATGATTGCCGTCGAGCAGGCGCGACCACAGACATACCTTCCATCCCATGCTCCATCCAGTAGACGGGTCGCCGCGATGGATTAGCGAAGTGCGTGCAGCGGCAGTAAGCTCCGGAGTGCGGAACGGTGAAATCTGGTTGCTTGGATACAGAGCATAGAGATGCGACACGTGTCGGTGAGTATCGTCAGGATTGTCCCAGTCGTCTTTCCATTCCTGCAGTTGTCCCCAGCGTCCCGTCTGTAGCGGCAGCAGTCCGTCAAGCTTCTCCTGCAAGCTGTCGGCAAACGCCTTGTCCTGTTTCATGCCAAGGATTTTCGAAGCCTCGATGACATGCGAGAAAAGGTCAGTGATAAGTTCGTTGTCCATCGTTACTCCTGCAGCCGTAGTGGCATGGTGAGGATGTTGGTTCTCTGGCGACAGACTCGGACAAATCATCCAGTTGGTGTTGCTCGGGTTTCTCACGAGAATCTGGTTTATGAACCTTGCCGCCCCCTTCATCTCCGGGTAAACGCCGGCAAGAAACTTTTTGTCGCCGCTATAGAGATAATGCTCCCATAAATGTTGACTCATCCATGCACCGCCCGTAGGCCACAGTCCTGATGGAGCCTTGTCGATAGCTCCCGTCACTCTCCACAGGTCGGTGTTATGGTGGAGCACCCATCCGTCGGCACCATACATGATGCGTGCCGATTCCCTTCCCGTCTCGCTCACATCCTTTATCAGCGAGAAGAGCGGAGCCGTGAGGTCGCTAAGGTTAGCCACTTCAGCCGGCCAATAGTTCATTTCCAGATTAATGTTGCAGGTATATTTACTGTCCCACGACGGCATCATCTTGTCGTTCCAGATGCCCTGTAGGGTAGGAGGCTGCGTGCCAGGTTGCGAAGTGGAGATAAGCAGGTATCTGCCAAACTGAAAGTAAGTCTCCACAAGGTGCTCGTCGTTATGACTTTTGAAATTTTCTACTCGCCAGTCGGTAGTCTTGTCAGCATACAAGTCCTTTCCAAGGTCAAGTTTAACCCTGTCAAACTGACTCTTGTACATTGCCACATGCTTGCTCTTCAGCTGTGCAAACGAACTCTTCATTGCTTCCCTCAGTGTGTTCTCCGATATAATAGTGTCGTTTCCGCTGATGTCGTTATAATGCTTGAAGTTAGTGGCAATAGTAAGAAATAGCGTTGCTTCGTCAGCACCTTTGATTTTCAGCACACCATCTTCAGACGCCATCGAACCTCCGGATATCTTTGCAGCTGCACGCCCCGTGAACTGCACCTTTCCCTTCAGTCCCTCATGCCATCCGCTGATGCCGCTAAGCAGAATCTCGTCGCCCTCCGATTTAATAGTTACGTCCTGTTGTGGCGAAGTCATCATGGCGTTGCAAGTAATCATACCCGGCTTGCTTGCCGTCAGTCTTACCATAATGACGTTACCGCTCAGCGAAGATATATACTCTCGCCTGTAAGTAACTCCATCGGCTTTGTATGTAGTCACGGCGCGAGCCGAGTCGAGACTCAGTTCGCGGTAGTAGTCGGAATATTTCTCTATCCCCGGGAAATTGATATACAGGTCACCGAACGGTTGGTAAGGCATACCGCAGTTAGTTTTAGCCATGATATGAGCCGTAGCCATATCTTGAGCCTCCTTGTATTTTCCTTTCCATACCAGTTCCCTCACCTTCGGCAAGTATTCCTTAGCCTCAGGATTGGCGTTGTTGTTAGGACGTCCAGCCCATATCGTCTCTTCGTTGAGCTGCAGACGGTCGGCAGACGGTCCGCCGAAGACCATTGCCCCCAGACGACTGTTTGCGATAGGCAAAGCCTCAGTCCACATTGCTGCCGGCTTGTCGTACCACAGCACGTGACTGTTGCCGCGTGTGTCGCTGGCTGCCATCATCGTGTTGTTTGTCGCAGCAATTGTCATTGCTGCAACAGACAGAATAAAAATCTTTCTCATTTATAGGTATATCTAATTTTCTATTTTATATATAATGACGCGGTGATGACAGTATTGTACCTTATATATAATAAAGAGAGCGATTTTAATGAGAAATATTTACAAGAAAAAACTTGGAAGAATGTAATAAAAAGCGTAATTTTGTATTCAAATACCTATCAAGCTAAAATTATCACATATAAATAACCCAAAAAACAAATCAACACTTATGAAAAAGTATTTAGCAGAAATGGTAGGAACGTTCGTATTGACGTTTCTTGGTTGCGGTGCTGCCGTTAGCCTTAATTGCGGAGTAGACACAGCATCGGTAGTGGGCACAGCACTTGCCTTTGGTATTTCGGTAATCGCCATGGCATATACCATCGGCGGCATTTCCGGTTGCCACATCAACCCGGCAATAACGCTCGGTGTTTTCCTCAGCGGAAGAATGAGTGGTAAGGACTGTGGTATGTATATGATATTCCAGACCATCGGCGGACTGATTGCCGCTGCCCTCTTGGCCCTCCTTGTCAGTACCGATCCGTCGCTTGTTCAGGGCACGGCAACAGGAGCAAACGTCTGTGCATCAGATAATGTCGTGAACGGACTCCTTGCCGAGGTGCTCCTCACATTCATCTTCGTTCTCGTAGTGCTCGGTGCAACAAGCAAGACAAACGGAGCTACCAACGACTTTGCCGGACTTGCCATCGGCTTGGCATTGATATTGATACATCTTGTAGGCATCCACTATACCGGAACTTCTGTAAACCCGGCGCGCTCCATCGGACCGGCGCTCTTCGAGGGCGGCAAGGCATTGTCGCAGCTGTGGGTATTCATCGTTGGTCCGTTTGTTGGCGGAGCCTTGGCTGCCGGCTGCTGGAAGATGATAGCTCCAGAGGAGAAATAAATGATGCCTTTTGATTTGAAAAGAAGCCTCTTTATTTTTAAATCAAAAAAAATAAAAAATCCTTCAACGGTGTTGTAAATGCTTGACAGTAAGCAATAACCGGTGAAGGATTTTTGTTTATCCCCCTTTTGTATATGGCATTAATGCAGACTTATATCTGTTTTTTATGGGAGATGGATGATAATATCGGATGAACCTTAAATCTTTCCCTGTTCCCCAAGATAGCTGTCTTTGAAACCGAGGAAATAGAGCACACCGTCGAGACCGATAGTGTTGATACTCTGCTTTGCGTTAGCCACCACACGCGGTTTTGCGTGGAAGGCAATGCCCAGACCAGCCTCGCTGAGCATAGGTAAGTCGTTGGCACCGTCGCCCACGGCGATAGTCTGTGCCAGATTCACTTTCTCCACCTGTGCGATGAGTTTGAGCAGTTCCGCCTTGCGGTGGCCGTCTACAATCTCGCCTACGAAACGTCCCGTTAGCTTTCCGTCCTCGCCAATCTCCAGTTCGTTGGCATAAACATAGTCTATGCCGTATTTGCGCTGCAAGTGCTCGCCGAAATAGGTGAACCCACCGCTTAGGATAGCAATCTTGTATCCGCAATGCTTCAATACGAACATCAGTCGGTCAACACCCTCCGTGATAGGCAGATGCTGAGCGATATCCTCCATCACACTGGCATCGAGGCCCTTGAGCAGAGCCACACGACGGGTGAAACTCTCCTTGAAGTCAATCTCTCCTCGCATTGCGCTCTCGGTGATAGCCTTAACCTGGTCGCCCACGCCGGCACGCTCCGCCAGTTCGTCGATACATTCCGTCTGAATGAGCGTAGAGTCCATATCAAAGCAGATAAGTCGGCGCATGCGTCGGTACATGTCGTCGCGCTGGAACGAGAAGTCAATCTCCATCTCCGATGAGATATGCATCAGTTCCTCCTGCATGGCAGCGCGGTTTTCGGGGTTGCCTCTGAGCGAGAACTGTATGCATGCCTTTCCTTTTGGCGACGGGTGCTGGATGCTCATTCGTCCGGTGAGACGCAAGATAGAGTCTATGTTCAGTCCCTGTTTCGTGATAACCTCTGTAGCCGCCTCAATCTGTTTCGCTGATAGCGAGCGTCCCATGATGGTAAGGATATATCTGTTTTTGCCCTGACGGTTCACCCAGTTCTCGTATTCCTCGTCGGTAACTGGCGAGAAGCCGATGTTTACGCCCAGTTCGGTAGCCTTGAACAGCAGTTCCTTCATCACCTGTCCCGATACGTCGCTGTTGATGCGTATAAGTATGCCGAGCGACAGCGTGGCATGGATGTCAGCCTGTCCGATGTCGAGAATCTTGGCATCCTTAGAGGCAAGTATTTTCATGAACGAAACGGTAAGTCCCGGGCGGTCCTGTCCTGTTATGCGGATAAGGATCTGTTCTTCTTTAGCGTCGATAGTTTCCATAATGTTTTCTGAATTCTGATTTTCTGAATAGTTATAACCACTGCTACATTAATAATATCGCTGCAAATTTACAACAAATATTCTTTACGTTGTATACAAACAGTAATGAAAATATACAAAACATCGTTATTGCTTGATATAAATCTGTAACTACATAATGACAGATAGTCACGAGTATCTCTGTGGCTACGGGTCAAGCGACCCGTATTTGTGTCTTCTCTCTCCTGTATTTGGCGTAATGAAACTCATTATAGAAAGTATTCAAGTCTTATTTTTCCTGTCCCGAAGGAGCGGATTAGCCTAACGGAGGTGTTTTAACTACCGTTACAAATACTTTTAACTACCGTTGAAAAC
>DCBP01000125.1:7163-25742 GCA_002314055.1 Prevotella sp. UBA1104 | reverse complement strand
GTTGAAAACACTTTTAACGGTAGTTACAACACCTGCTCCGTGGCAAAACGATACTCCAGTAAGTTTGATTTATAAAATTCCTTCACCATAAATAGTTTATTGTCAACGCTTTATGACGGCGGTGAAGGATTTTTTAAAATTACTATTTTTGTTCTTCGTCAATTTAGGTGTTAAGGATTTTAGACGAAAAGCACTTTCTTACGCCAAAAAATTCCAAATGCAATATATTTTGACTTGCTCGATACGGGATTAAAGAGCCACTTTCAGCAACGAACAATTCGTCGTATATGAGATGCATTCATAAAGTATCGTAGTATATATTTTTTACAGTTTTACATTAAACTCTTTTGTGTAAAGAAAATAATGTGTAACTTTGCACAAAGTAAAAAAAATAATGCTTATGTAACAAAAAGAAAACGACATATTATAAAGAAGCGTTAGCTTTGTATTCTTGCTTTCAGAAAATCGCCAAATTTGAATGAAGCAGCTAAGAGTAGAAGTTAATGCTCACGTCTGTGTACAGGCGTGGGCTTTTACTCGTATATAGCTGCAATGGTGTTTGGCGATACCTCTGAAAGTATAGACGAAGTTATTAGTCCACGTTTTTTTATTGTCTATACTTTAGTTTCGGGACTAGTGTAAGTTGAGAAATTATTAACAATAAAACCTGTACAAAATATATGAATAGCAAAAAAACTTTTATTGCTGCCGTATTAGTGGCAGCTCTGCCGATTGCTGCATTGACTTCATGCAGTAGCGATAATGATGAACCCAATGGTGGTTCTGCCGGTGAAGGACTCGACAACGAGGTAGTACTCTCGATGTTGAAAGGGGATAAGGACAAGGCAACAAAACTTGATGGTGTGTATATCGGAGAGGATAATAATTTTCAGACTGATGACTATTACCAACATGGTTATTATAATACTCGATTTGCTTTGACTGCAAATGTGAAGAAACTTGGAGATATAAACTTTATCCCTAAATCAGGATGGGCGGATAAAATAGCTGTTAGGAAAGGTTATGGATATGTTTGGTATAACGGTACCTCTCGGGATTTTTACAGAATATATGTTGATGACGAGGTTCGGGATACTGACGGTAATGTTATTGGGTATAATATACGATACCAGCATCCTTTCTATGGAAAAGACGAAGATATACAGCTCGCCAAGGATGAACTTTCGTTTACCAATGAAGGCGGAATGGAAGAGATAAAGTTTCTCGACAATGAACCTATATGCTTTTCTTGTAAATCTTCAGCAGACTGGTGTAGAGTTACTCCAACATCTTCTTTAAGTAAAAGCTTTTTGACAAATGCCGTGGACGTATCTGTTGCAGCATCGGATTTCATAGGAGATTCTACTGCAACGATAACTCTCACTACTGGTTACGGCAAGAAAAAGGAAATAAAGGTAACTCGTGGAGCGGCAGAGCCGAGAATGAAACTATATGATGGTAATGGTTCATACGTAACATCTATGAACCTTCCTGTGAGTGGAACTGGCAAATATGTATATGTAAACAGTAATATTCCGCTTGAAAATATTGATGTCGAAAATACTGCATCAAGCTGGTGTGAGGTGAAGTTGGAGAAAAACAGTAACGATGATGAAGGCCATTACCATAGAGGCTACGGTAATTATATTCTACGTATCACAGCCACAGCCAATGATGCCGATGTCAAGCGTACAGGCATAATAACTTTGAAATACCGAAATGGGGATACGGGTGTGAAACTGAATGTGGAGCAGGAAGCACCATATATAACTATGGATAATGGGTATTCGGAGGGTAATCCGTATACAACTAACTACTATAGCGGTTCAACAGAGCTTTATTTCAGAACAAATATAGATTGGAGCGACTTGAAAGTTTCAAATTCTGCATCGTGGTTGAGTACAAGCCTTTATGGTTATAATTCGTACAGCGATTATGTTCGGGGATATGTCCGTTTGTCTTATGGTGGCAATTATAATTCAAGTTCCGATCGTGAAGATGTGGTAACCATTTCCAATAAGAAAGGTACTGTGGCGTGTTCATTTAAGGTAAAACAGCGTGCTTATTAATATGTGTTGATGAACTTTTAGTTCTTCCCCTCCCCCGCCTCCCCCTCCGAGGGCGGAGCAGTTTCCTTTTCTACTTTGGAGTAGAATATTTGTAAGTCAATGATAATATGACATAATATGTAATGAAATGGCAAACAAGGGTAACTGCTCCGCCCCCGGAGGGGGAGGCGGGGGAGGGGAAGAAAAAATATAAATATTGAAAAAGGAACATGAAAAAATTAAAGCGTCTGAATATTATTTCACTTTGCCTTATCTTTTCAATGTCTGTCTTTGCTGCAGACAATGGTTTGATAACAAAGCAGATTACTGTTTGTGTGGATAAACCCGGCAATCTTTCAAATATGATTGGTGAGAGTAAGAAATATTGTATTACTGATCTTAAACTGACAGGACAAATCAACGGTGACGATATACAGTTTATACGTGAGATGGCTGGTTGTGAGGAGTCGGATGGTAATGCTGACGGCAAACTTGCCAGTATTGACATGTCAGAGACTATGATAGTAAGTGGTGGCATGTATTATTACTTCGACGAAAAGTCAAAACGCATGGCTGGGGTGTATTCCTGGAACAATATAGTTGGCGAATATGTGTTTTATGGGTGTAGAAGTCTGGAGAAAGTTTCTCTTCCTCAAACGTCGACGGAAATAAGGGAATGTGCCTTTATGGGATGTAAAAAACTTGCTGAAGTAAAATTGGGAGACAGCTTGAAAACCATAGGTGAACGTGTTTTCTTTGGCTGCTCTTCTTTGAAAGATATTAGAATAGTAGGTGATGTTGAAGCAGTAGGCAATGGAGCATTTGAAGACTGTGCGTCACTGTCGTTGGTGTCTGTTGATTGCAAAAGACCGCCATTGCTTGGTAATGGCGTTTTTGCTGGTTGCAACAGAAAAAGTTGTGTTCTGAATATTCCACAAAACACATATAACAGCTATTGGCTTTCGGCATGGGGAGATTTCTTTATCAATATCAAAGAACAAAACAACATGAATAAATGATTGTATATTGTTATATATTGATGTCGTTTCTCGTGAGTATGCTTTTAGGATTAGTATTAATTCCGCTTGTTGTAAGATTCTGTAGGGTAAAACGACTTTATGATCTGCCAAATGAACGGAAAGTTCACAAGGCTTTTGTTCCTCGATTGGGAGGGGTTTGCTTTATTCCCTGTATAGTGATTAGCTTTATGCTGGCAACAGCTATAGTGAGCAGTATTTCGGAAGGAACATCGCTTAGCTTGAGCCTTTGGGCTTGTTATTTTTCTGTCGGACTATTGGCGATATATGCTGTAGGGGTGGTAGATGATATTGTCGGGGTTTCGCCAAGGACAAAGTTTCTCGTTCAGATATTTGCAGCATCCATTCTTCCATTGTCAGGACTGTATATCAATAATCTTTATGGCTTTTGCGGAATAGATGAAATTCCGTTTTGGGTAGGTGCTCCGTTGACAGTTTTTGTAATTGTTTTTATAGATAATGCCATAAACCTTATTGATGGAATAGACGGATTGGCTGCATCTATGGCAGTAATAGCTTTACTCGGATTACTTGCTATTTTTATTTCTGAAAGCTTTTGGTCTTATTGTATTATAATTTCAGGACTTCTTGGGGTTCTTGTGGCTTTTGTCCGTTTCAATCTCTTTGGCAAGCAGGGGGTAAACAAAACTTTTATGGGAGATACTGGCAGTTTGACGCTCGGCTTTATACTTGGTACTTTGTTTGTTAAATGTTCTATGGTTAGGGTAAATGCAGAAACACCAATTGTTGGAGGTATGCCGATAGCCTGTTCATTTCTTATAGTTCCGGTGTTTGATGTGTTCCGTGTTATTATTACCAGATTTATGCATCGTCGTCCGGTCTTTATGGCAGACAAGAATCATATACACCATAAAATGTTGCGCACGGGGATGACGCAGCATCAAGCCCTTTGTGTTACGGTTATGATTGCTTTGCTTTTTATCTTATTATACTTGATGTTTGGGAAACGTATAGGTTTCACGTTGACAATTGTTGCCGATATAATCGTATGGCTTGCAGTTCAGCAACTGTTGGATGTCTTTATCAGGAGAAATGGGAAAAAGGTGTTTGTTTGAAACGTAAGAAATACGTTTTCTTATAACGAAACAAGCCGCAGACCTAAAGAGTTTGCGGCTTGTTTTGTGAAAGTGGAGTGGAGCTGGAGGGATTCGAACCCTCGTCCAAACAGGGAAACCATACGCTTTCTACATGCTTATTCCAGCCTTCGGTTTTCGAGCTGCGGCAAGACCTGGACCACCAACCGCAGCCTTATCCCCTAAAATTTCATCACGGCGGCGGGGCACACCATGACTATCTCCGAGTTAGCCGCACCGCTTTACCAAAGAGCTTCGGAAAAAGAGCCTTTGAGCGATGTCTCGTTCCATCACCTGGTGACGGAATAAAGCCAGTAACCTACTGTACTTCGGTTAGGCAGCGAGAGCGTAATTGTTTTCGCCAGATAAATTGTTGACCGTCGGGATTAAGGAGCCGGCAGACTGCGCTCCGCATGCTTACGTACCATTCCAACCCGCTGTCAAATCCAGTCAACCCCTAAACTTGATGCATAAGTTTTGTGGATACGTCATTTTTTTGCATATCGCTAATGGATTACAAAGGTATGAAATATTATAAGGATAAATGCAAGAATATCGAATTTCTTGTCTTATTTTGATTATTTTTAGCTTTTCTTTTAAGAAAACTATACAAAATGTGCCGGTTCTTAAAATAAAATATTAAATTTGCACACAGAAAATGTGGAAAGCATTGTGCTTAATCTTGTAAGAATGGGAACCTAGGAAATTTTCATGCGCACGACAAGAAAGCTCGATGGTAGACACTCGTATAAGATATTGTTGTATCGGCATGTAAGTGGCGGTATGACGCAGATTATGCGTGGGTTGCTATGCAGGTATCTGTGCACAGGTTATCCTAGGACCTCCATCTTGATGCAGTATGGCAATCTCACGCTTTTATTACCAAACACAAAAAAGGGAAAAGTATGAACAGAAAAACTATCTTAGTAGCTTTGTTGGCGATGGCTTCAGCAACTGCAACTTACGGTCAGGAAATAATGAGTGGCGGACTCGTGTTCAGTCAGAGTGAAGACAATACGCTAAGTCTTGTGAAATCAAATGATGTGGCGAGAATCGTTGTTCCAGCAACAGTGGAAGTCGGCGGAGAGCGGCGCGTGGTGAGTGCTGTTGCCGGTGACGCCTTCTATTGTTCTTTCAATATCAGCGATATACGTTTACCGGAAGGGGTGACGCAAATTGGCGAAGAGGCATTCAGTCAGTGTAGGGCACTCAAAAGCTTGCATCTGGCGACAACGACGCCACCGCAGTGCAGTGCGGGAGCATTCGGTGGACTCCATTTGGAGAAGATTTCACTATATGTGCCCGTGGGGAGTGGAGCAACTTACAGGGCAGATTCGGTATGGGGAAAATTCAATGTCGTAGAAGAAAAGTAGGATAGAACCAGTGTCGGTGAAGTAGGGTTGTGCTATTATAATATGTGAAAGTTGTGTTTTCTTCGTCAGATTCGTGGCTTTTTATAAAAAATATAGTACCTTTGCAAAGATTATGCAATAAAACGGCATAATTGGGGTTCTTATATATAAAAAGTTAAGATATTACAAAGTGAACGAACAAAATAGTGTAGAGGTTAACAGCCTCAAATGCCGACATGATGCGATGGGAAGTGTACAGAGAGCTATAAAAAGGCTCTTTGATATTGTATTCTCCCTGCTTGGAATGCTCGTGGCATCTCCGGTATGCCTGGTAATAGCGATAATGTTGAAACGGCAAAAAAACGGTCCTGTGATTTTCTCTCAGGAGCGTATCGGCTATAAGGGAAGACCATTTGTCATTTACAAGTTTCGCACGATGAGTGAACCGGAAAAGGAACCTCAGCTTGTGGCGAAATGCATTGAAGGTCAGTCTACTAAGACCGAACGCTTCTTGCGTGAGCATCATCTCGACGAACTGCCACAGTTGTGGAATGTGCTGAAGGGCGATATGTCATTCGTCGGTCCGCGTCCGGAGCGAAAATATTATATCGACAAGATTATGGAGCACGACCCGAACTATGTTCTTATATACGAGATGAGACCGGGGCTCACATCCGAGGCTACACTATACAACGGATATACAGATACTATGGAAAAGATGCTTAAAAGACTGCGTATGGATACCGACTACCTTAAAAGGCGGTCGTTGGCTCTTGATGCCTCAATCGTGGCAAAGACATTCTTCAGTATCGTGAGTGGAAAGAAATTTTAATAATAACAAAACCGAAAAATAATTTCAACATGAAAAGATATATCATTGCATTGTTGCTTTCTGTGCTTCTTCCTGTGGGGATGATGGCACAGTCGTCAATGACCGACGACCAGGTTATGAAGTTTGTCATTAAAGAGCATAATGCCGGAACATCACAGTCGCAAATCGTGACAAAACTGATGCAGAACGGTGTTAATATAGAACAAATCAGACGCGTCAGGAAAAAATATGAACGCGCTACTAAAGATCAGGGGCTCGGACAGGTTTCTGGTACTACGGGTAGCAAAAACGATACTCGCCTGAGAACTGGAAAGAACAAGAATACTAAAAGTGATGAGCTTGATGACAAGCGCTCAGAGTATGATTCGCAATATAGAGTGAAGGATGGAAGAAAGGAACTCAACCAGCGCTCTAATGTATATAATGAGACTAATGAGGATTGGGCAGACATGCGTGACGAGCTTGATGAGTTCGTTCCGGATACTGCGGCTCTGCTCAACAAGTTGATGATGGAGAAGACTAAGAAGAAAGTATTCGGACGCAATATCTTCAACAACAAGAACCTTTCGTTTGAACCGAATATGAATATTGCCACACCAAAGAATTACCGTCTCGGTCCAGGCGATGCCGTATATATCGACATCTATGGAGCTTCGCAGAAGACGGTAGAGAGCACTGTGTCGCCTGACGGATTCGTAACCATCGAGGGATACGGACCGGTACAGGTTAGCGGACTCACGGTGGAGCAGGCAAACGCAAGACTGCGCTCCACATTGGGCTCAAGATACAGCAGCTCGCAGATAAAGCTTACTGTAGGCGAGACTCGTTCCATCATGGTTAACGTGATGGGAGAGGTGAAGGCGCCGGGTACATACACGCTGTCGGCTTTTGCCACCGTGTTCCATGCTCTGTATATGGCAGGAGGAACAAATGAACTCGGAACTTTGCGTAATATTAAGGTATATAGAAACAACCGCCTCGTATCGGTAGTGGATATCTACGATTATATGCTCAACGGAAAACTTACAGGAAATGTGCGTCTTGCCGACAATGATGTTATTGTGGTCGGACCGTATGATTGTCTTGTAAATATCACGGGTAAGGTGAAACGCCCTATGTGGTATGAGATGAAGAAGAACGAAAGCGTGGGCACAATACTGAAATATGCCGGCGGATTTACAGGAGATGCTTATACTAAGTCGGTAAGACTCGTGCGCAAGACGGGTAAGGAGTATTCCGTGTTCAATGTCGACGAGTTTGACATGAGTTCGTTCCATCTTGCTGATGAAGATTCTATCAGCGTAGACTCTATCTTGCCGCGTTATTCAAATATGGTGGAGATAAAGGGAAGCGTTTTCCGTCCTGGTATGTATCAGGTGGGCAGCGACATAAACAGTGTGCGCTCGTTGATTGAGCATGCCGAGGGATTGAAGGAGGAGGCGTTTACGGCTCGTGCCGTGATGCACCGCATGAAGGCTGACCGCACTCTTGAGGTTATACCTGTAGATGTTGACGGTATCCTTTCGGGAAAAGTAGCTGATATGCCGCTGCAGCCTAATGATGTCCTTTTCATCCCTACGAAACAGGAGATGATGGAGGAGCAGACGATAACCATTCACGGTGAGGTGAACTATCCGGGTATTTACAAATATGCTTCCAACGAGACGCTTGAAGACTTCGTGCTGCAGGCTGGAGGATTGAAGAATTCTGCTTCTACTGTTAAAGTGGACGTAGCACGTCGCATCGTTAATCCTAAGGCTCTCGCTACCGATTCTATTACGGCTTATACTTACAGTTTCGCTCTGAAAGACGGCTTTGTTATCGACGGCAAACCTGGATTTAAACTTATGCCTTTTGATGAGGTATATGTGCGCAAGAGTCCGGGATTCTCTAAACAGCAGAATATTACGGTTGATGGAGAAGTTATGTTCAGCGGTACTTATACTCTTGCCAAGAACAATACCAGACTGAGTGATGTTATCAAGGCTGCCGGAGGAGTGAACGACCGCGGATATGCAGCCGGAGCTACTCTTGTGCGTCGTATAAACGAAAGTGAACGCAAGCGTCTGGAGGCTGCACGAAGAATGGCTCTCGAACAGTATGAACAGGTGGCTGCCGAGGAGGCTGCCAAGACAGGACAGAAGGTTGACCTTTCTAATAGTGAAAGGTTGAGGAAGTTCCAAATTGAGGATACTTACTCTGTAGGTATCGAGCTCGACAAGGCTATTGCTCATCCGGGAGGCGACGAGGATATCGTATTGCGTGAGGGCGACCGAATTGTCGTTCCGCAGTATACCGGTACGGTGAAGATTAACGGTGAGGTGATGTATCCTAACACAGTTGGCTTCGTCAAAGGCAAGAAGGCAAGCTATTATATCGACCAGGCTGGTGGATTCAGCAACAAGGCAAAGAAACGTCAGTCGTACATTATATATATGAATGGTACCGTGGCAAAGGTTTCACATAATGCCAAGCCAATGCCTGGATGCGAAATCGTTGTTCCTGCCAAGGCTACAACTAAGATGAGCATTGCCGAGACAATGACTATCGGAACATCTGTTGCTTCTATTGCTACGATGATTGCGACGCTTGCCAATATATTATAATAAGGTATAGGGGAGGACGGAATATGAAATATCCTATTGGAATACAGAATTTCGAGAAACTCGTAGAGGGGAAATTTACATACGTAGATAAAACAAAGATGATTTATCGTCTTGTTGATGAGGGGCAATACTATTTTCTGAGCCGTCCGAGACGGTTCGGAAAGAGTCTTCTCATTTCTACAATAGAGGCTTATTTCAGCGGGCGGAAAGACCTTTTCGAAGGACTCGCCATATATGACTTGGAGCAGGACTGGCTTGAATATCCAATTTTCCATATAGATTTGAATACGGCTAACTTTAGAGAGCGTGGCAGCTTGTTTTCCATACTTAACGATTATCTCTGCACTTGGGAGAAAGAATATGGTAAGTCGGAATCTGAAACAACTCTCGCCCTACGTTTCAAAGGAATCGTGGAGAGGGCTGCAAAGAAAGAAGGACGGAATGTTGTTATTCTTGTTGACGAATACGACAAACCGATTCTCCAGACTTTCCATGATGCGGAGCTGCAGGAGAATTATCGTAATGAGCTGAAAGCTTTCTATTCTGTTCTGAAAACACAGGACAGATACATCAAGTTCGCTTTCCTGACAGGAGTTACAAAGTTCGGAAAGGTCAGCGTGTTCAGCGACCTCAACAATCTTATGGATATCTCAATGGACAACCGCTATATCAGTATCTGCGGAATAACGGAGAAGGAACTGAAAGCTAATTTCAAGGAGGGTATCGGGGAATTGAGTGAGGCTACGGGAAAGACAGAAGAGGAAACTCTCGAAGAACTGCGTCTTCGTTACGACGGATATCATTTCAAACCCGGTAGTGTTGGTATTTACAATCCGTTCAGCGTGCTTAATACTATGGCAAGATTGGAATATGGCGACTATTGGTTTGAAACCGGTACGCCGACTTTCCTTGTGGATCTGTTGAAACTTCATCACTACGAGTTGCAGGATCTCACCAAGGAACAAATCTCTGACGATGTTATCAATAGCGTGGATTCAATGTCTACTAATCCTATCCCCGTGATTTACCAAAGTGGTTATCTCACGATAAAGGGGTATGACGAACGATTCAAGAAATACAAGCTTGGGTTTCCTAATCAGGAGGTGGAACAGGGTTTCCTTAATTTCCTCCTGCCGCGCTATTCGTCGGCAGGCGACAAATCTCCTTATTTTATTGTGGAGTTTGTCAAGGATGTTGAGGCTGGTAATCCGGAACGTTTCATGCAGCGGTTGTCTACAATGCTTGCCGATACCGACTATAAAGTAGTGGGCAATGCCGAACTATATTTCCAGAACGTGATGTATCTCATATTCAAGATTATGGGATTTTACATACAAGTGGAGCGACCGACAAGCGAAGGCAGAATTGATGCTGTTATACAGACTGTCGACTATATATATATTATAGAATGTAAACTCGACAAGTCGGCTGACGAGGCTCTACAACAAATAGAAGACTGCAACTATGCCGCTCCGTTCCAAATGGACAAGAGAAAACTCTACAAGATAGGACTGAACTTTTCTACGGAGACGAGGGGAGTGGAGGAGTATAAGATAAAATAAAACGAATATGGCAGACAATAATATAGGATTGACAGATTTAGAGATGCAGAAACTCATTTCTGTACTTTCTTCTCAACCTAACATTAAGAAGGCTATTGTTTATGGTTCAAGGGCAAAGGGAACTAATCGCAGGTTCTCGGATATAGATTTGACACTTGTGGGCAGTAAGCTAACCCGACATGACCTCAATCATGTGGCAATGCTAATAGACGATCTTCTCCTGCCATATGAGCTTGACCTTTCATTGTATTCATCTTTGAAGAACGAGAATCTTCTGGATCATATCGGTAGAGTAGGGAAGGTGATATATGAAGCGTAAAGAGAAAAGAAAAATGACAGATATTACAGATATAAGATGGCGGCAACGCCTCGACAATTATAAGAAAGCATACGGTAAGCTCGTTATAGCTGCTGAGAAAATCAAAAACGTCTCTGATTATGATTCAGATACGCAGGAGCTTGTTCGCGAAGGACTAATCCAAAGATTTGAATATTCTCATGAATTGGCATGGAATGTTATGAAGGATTATGAGACGTATCAAGGTGATAATGAGGTGAGAGGCTCTCGTGATGCAATAAGAAAAGCTTTAAGTATAGGACTTATAGACAATCCGTTGTGGCTTGACACTATCATAGATCGAAACAGAACATCGCATAATTATGATGAGTCTGCAGCAAATGACATACAGAATACAATAGTGAATGAGTATATACCGCTCTTTACTGAGTTCCTAAACGTGATGGAGAAAATTGAAAAGGAAGAGTGAACTTCTCTGATGAAAGAGAAAATCCCTAATATAGGACTAATTTCTCTACCGAGATGATGGGAGTGGAGGGTACAAGATAAACTAATTTGAATAAAATCGCTTTTTGTCTTACTATAATTATATAAAAAATAATGGAAAGTAATAATGGCTTTGATTTACATGAGATAAATTTGAATGTTATAGCAAGTAAGATAATGAAAAGGAAAAAACTGTTCATTATCAATATGTCTATAACGTTTGTAATAAGTTGTGCAATAATATTCAGCGTGCCGCGTACTTATACTTGTTCTGTGAAACTCGCTCCAGAGTCAACAAATTCAAATATGGGGTCGCTTGGAAGTTTAGCTTCAACTTTTGGACTTAATATGAGCAATCTGGCCAGCCAGGATGCTATTATACCAGAATTTTATCCTGATGTTATAGAGTCTGTAGACTATACAACGGGTATGTTTAATGTAAAGGTTACTTCTAAAGATGGTAAGATTAAAACCAATTATTTTGATTACTTGTCTCATCATCAGAAATATGCCTGGTGGAACATGGTTTTGGGTAAAATAATCTCATGGTTTAAAAAAGATGAGGAAACAGCAGGTAAAGGAAACAAGATAAATCCTTTTAGACTGACTAAGGAACAGACTGATGTAGTAAAGATGATAGAAGGAAACATTCAGGGGTCTGTTGACAAAAAAACTGATGTCATTACAATAACTGTTACAGACCAAGATCCTTTGATCTGTGCTACAATAGCTGATTCTGCAAAGTCAAAGCTTCAGCAGTTTATCATAGATTATAGAACTGCAAAGGCAAAGAATGATTTGAAGCAAGCTCTTGAACTTTCAAGGGAGACAAAGGAAAAGTATATAAAAGCACAGCGTATTTATGCTGCATATTCAGATGCAAATGAAGATGTAGTATTGCAGAGCTTTAAGTCTAAGATAGATGAACTTGAAAATGAAATGCAGCTAAGATACAATGCTTATCAGACAACTGTGCAGCAAGTACAAATCGCTCAGGCAAAATTACAGGAACGTACACCTGCATTTACGACATTACAGTCTGCAACAGTACCAATCAAACCTACTGGTCCAAAGCGCGGAATGTTCATTTTTGTTTGTCTGTTTTTAGTGTTCTTCTCTACTTCTGTTTATGTTTGTAAAAAAAGTATTTGATGGCGATGACCGCACAACTTTAATGTTGAAAAACATTGCAGGTTCATTCTTTATAAAAGGGTGGAATTGCATTGTTCAGTTTTTGCTTGTGCCTATAACTTTAAATTGCCTGACTCAATATGAATATGGAGTATGGCTAACTGTGAATTCCATACTGATATGGATTGACCAGTTTGATATTGGACTTGGAAACGGATTGCGCAATAAGTTAGCTGAAGCTTTAGCAAAGGATGAAAGAGAAAGGGCAAAGACTTTAGTTAGTTCAACTTTTATTACGCTGTTTTTTATAATTATTCCTATAGTGTTCGCATTTATAGGAATTTTACAGGTCGTGGACTGCTATCAGTTTCTGAAAGTTGATGTTACTATCATTCCAAATTTGAAAGGATTGCTGGAAGTGCTTGTTGCATTGATGGGTGGTACTTTTATATTCAAGTTTATAGGAAACATATATCTTGGACTGCAGCTTCCTGCAATAAACAATTTGCTTGTAGTGGCAGGACAAACGCTGTCATTGGTAGTGATATACATATTGTCGATTAATGGAATTCACTCCCTTTTTGTCGTAGCTGTTGTATATACGGCTTCGCCATTGGTAGTGTATCTCTTGTCGTATCCTGCAACATTTTATAAATATAAGTTTCTGTCTCCGTCATTGCGAGCTTTTGATAAGTCGGAATTGAAGGGATTGTTTTCTTTGGGGGTGACTTTCTTTTTTGTGCAGGTTGCAGGACTTGTTATTTTTGCTTCGTCAAATATATTGATTACGAATCTCCTGTCTCCATCAGACGTTACTCTGTATCAAATATCCTACCGTTACTTCAGTTTGCTGATAATGGTATTCACTCTTATTTCTGCTCCGTTGTGGTCGGCAACTACTGATGCTTATGCAAGAGGAGATGTGGAATGGATACGGAAGGTAATGGAAAAGATGCGTAGAATAATGTTCGCCTTTGTCGGATGTCTGGTGCTTATGCTTCTTGCATCATCGTTGTTCTATAAAATATGGGTCGGAGACAAAATTTCGATAACTTGGACGTTGTCGGCTTTAATGGCTGTTTATGTTGCAGTCCTGATATACAGCACTTGTTATTCTAATGTACTTTTTGGTATAGGCAAATTACGTATGATAACTTGTGTTACGGTGTTAGAGGCAATTATATATATACCGTTGGCAATATGTCTGTCGAACCAATGGAGACTCTACGGTATAGTCGTTGCTTTGATATTGGTAAATCTGATGTGTGCTGTCTGTAATAGAATACAATATTCTATGCTGATGACAGGAAAGGCATACGGTATATGGAATAAATAGTTTATTGTATGGTAACTGAAATTATAGTACTTATAGTATTGTTCATCATTATGATTACCTTCTTTGCGCTTAAGACAAAGGAGGTGATGGCGCCATGGAGTGTGACGCCAGGAATATGGACTATAATAATGGTTTCATATCTTTTTGTGCGAAAGGAACTTTATGCGATATCTCCAGACTTCGTCTATGGGTTGGCTTTATGGGTTATTGGCTTGTCTGTTTCTTCATATTTTTCTTTCTGTTTTTTTCCTTCATATAAAAAAACTTCATGGTTGCCATATGAAAAGCATATAGATATTTTAACTTTGCTGACATTAGTACTGGTGCCGTTTGCTGTGCTCAAAGCTGTACAGCATGCAATGGTAATGTCATCGCCAGACCAGTTGATGCTGACTTTGCGTGAACAGGCAATTTCACCAGAAGAGAACCAACTTGGCGTAGTGAAGTATTTCGTATATGTGATAAATGTCTTGTTGATGCTTGAACTTGGCAGAAAGAAAATAAGAAAGTTCCGTTTGTCTTTGGTGATAGTATTCTGTTTCTTGTTCTTTATAGCAACGATGTCAAAAACAACGTTGCTTACATACATTTTCTCTGGACTGTATATTTTATATGCAAACAAGAAAATCTCATTGAAACCAATATTGTTTTTTGGCTTGTTTCTTGTCGCAATGGTTCCAATTATGTATATCATGAGAGGAACTGATGATACCAACACGGATTCAGAAACTTTGGGTAATATTCTTGTTATATATATATTGTCGTCAGTTGTAGCGTTCAGCTATCTTACTCCGTGCAGCAGTAGCCAATGGGGGGAGATAACTTTGCGTCCGTTCTATAACATATTGCATGGCCTTGGCTTCAATGTCAATGTGGTTGACACGATTCAAAGTTTTGTTTTGGTGCCTCTTCCTACAAATGTGTATACATGCCTTGCTCCTTTCTATCAGGATTTCGGCATTACGGGAATATTCTCTTTCTCAATAATCGAGGGACTGATAGTCGGTGCCATATATAAATTGTCGAAAACAGGGCTTAATCTAATGATATATTTGTATGCGTTTATCTTCACGCTGCTTATGACTCAGTTTTTTGACGAGGCATTCTTTCAGGCAATTTCGGCAATACTGCAGACATTTATCCTTGTTTATTTCTGTCATGTAAAAATCATTTTTAAAAGAAAAGAGAAATGAAAAGATTTTTAGTTACAGTGGTTTTGTACAACAAACGTCCACAAGAAGCTTCTACGATAATGAGTCTTTCGCAGTTGTCTGCGGCAATGAGGAATAACATGAAAGTTGTTTTGTGGAACAACTCTCCTCAAGACCTTACCTCCGACCAAAAAACTGAGCTGTTTGCTCTGTTGGACGGAATAGAGCTTGGGTATAATTATAATGATGGTAAGAATTTACCATTGTCAGCGATATATAATAGTACTATAAAAAAATACTTGGATACAGATTTCCTCGTTATAATGGACGATGATTCTGTTTTCGATGAGTCTATGTTTGAAAAAGCATTAGATGCAATTGAAAAAAATCCTGAAATAGATTTGTTCTTGCCTATCGTTTATAATGGAAACGATATAGTAAGTCCTGCATACATGAATATGTTCAAGGGGCATTATTTCAAAGAAGTGAATCCAGGAGTCATGACCACAAAGCATGTTACAGCCATAAATAGTGGAATGATAATAAGTTCGAAGTATCTGAAAAATTCGTTTGAAGGCTACGACGAACGAATAAAGTTCTATTTTACTGACAACGACTTCATGTCACGCTATGATAATTCGCATGATAAGCTTTTCGTTCTTGATTATAAGATGAAACATACCCTCGACTTTTATAAGAGAGACGAATCTTACGAAAAAAAAAAGATACGTTTTCGGGATTTGCGCCGCTCTTTTCTTATCTTGATGAGGCGTGAGGGATGGCTGGCATATATGTTGACCCAACTGTATCTTTTCGTTTATTCAGTTAAGTTTGCAATAATACAGAGAGACATACGTTATATATTTGTATTTTAATAAATCAATATTATGAAACTGATAATAGACAATATTATATTTTATTGGCAACGTTCGGGTGGAATATCTGTTGTATGGAATGAATTAATAAACAGATTTCTGAAGAACCAGAATGATGATCGTATATATTTAGAAGACGGCGGAGACTTGGAACTAGGTTTTATTGACTACGACAATTCTTCGGAAAATAAGTTTCGCAAGAACTTAAATATACCCGCTCCTTTTATAAAAAAGGTCATTCATCATAAAGGTATGATAATAAAACGCTATTTGTCTCAGCCTTTTAAATGCAGGGAGAAGTTTATTTTTCATTCTTCCTACTATAGAACATGTTGTAATACGAATGCTGTAAATGTTATAACTGTTCATGATTTTACATATGAGCTTTTCCAGCATGGATTAAAGAAATTCATACATCGTATAACTAAGAACCGTGCTATCCGTAAGGCAGATTATGTTATATGCATATCTGAGAATACAAAGAAGGACCTTCTTGAATTTGTAGATGGCATTGACGAAAAGAAAGTATTCGTAATATATAATGGAGTTTCCTATACATACAGGTTGCTTGATGACGGTTCAAGGTATAAGGAAGGTGATATGCCGTATCTTGTATTTGTTGGTGGACGCGATGGTTACAAGAATTTCGAAGTTGCACTGAACGTCGCAAAACAGTCTGGTATGAAAATGAAAATCGTGGGAAGGAAACTTTCGGAGGAAGAACAGAAGCACGTGGCTGATGTTTTGGAAAACAATTACGATGATTTAGGATTTGTTTCCGATGAAGAGTTGAACAGCCTGTATAACAAAGCATTTGCCTTAATATACCCGTCTTCATATGAAGGATTTGGCTTGCCTGTAATAGAGGCCCAACGTGCTGGTTGTCCAGTCTTGGCCCTGAATAAATCTTCAATACCAGAGGTTATTGGTAACAAAGACTTTTTGGTCAAAGACGAAACTGTCTCGTCTTTCATCGAAAAGATAGAAAAACTAAAGAATATGGAATTCCGTAAGCGGATTATTGCTGATGGAATAGAAAATAGCAGTCGATTTAGTTGGGACAATACCTATAAACGATATCTTGAAATATATAAACGTATAATGAACGAAGCAAAATGAGAATCTCTATAATAACAGCAACATATAACAGTGCTTCCACTGTTGCCGATACATTTGAATCTGTATTGAAACAGACATATAAAGACATTGATTATTGGGTGATTGATGGCGGATCCTCTGACCGAACACTTGATATAATAAAAGAATATCAGCCTAAATTCAATGGCAAAATGCATTACATCTCGGAAAAAGATCGTGGCATATATGATGCAATGAACAAGGGATTGGCACATTGTACAGGTGATGTTGTCGGGATATTGAATTCTGATGATTATTTTACCGACGATAATGTCTTGGCAGACTTGAATAATACGTTTGAAAATAACGACGTTGATTCTGTTTATGGCGATATACATTTCATTAATGACAGTAATCCAGATAAGATTGTTCGTTATTATTCTTCGGCTATGTTCCGTCCATTTTGGCTTCGCTTTGGTTTTATGCCTGCACATCCGTCATTTTATGCCAAGCGTGAGGTATTTGAGAAGTATGGCAAGTATTCGCTGGACTACAAAATTGCTGCCGATTACGACATGATGGTACGTCTTTTCTATAAGCATCATATAAGCTATAAATATATAAAGCGTGATTTCGTAACAATGCGTACTGGTGGGGTAAGCACAAAGAATATCCGTAATCGTTTGCTGATAACAAAGGAAGATGTTAAAGCATGTAGAACATATGGGCTTTACACGAATAAGTTCTTTATATCCTTGAAGTATCTGTATAAGATATTTGAGTTCATTTAGATAAGTATGAAAGCGTAATATATAAATATTTGAAAACTTTTTTGTAATAAAATTTGATGATGTAATAACTTTTTGTATATTTGTCCCGTAAAATGATATTGTAAGGAATAATATTAGAAAGCTTATGAAGGTAAACGTAGCCAATCCGATATACGACTCCGTGTTCAAGTATCTCATGGAAGACGAGCGTATCGCCAAGACGATACTTTCGGCATTGCTGAAAAAAGAAGTCTTGAGCGTGAAGATACGTCCGCATGAATATGTTAATACTACGAGAGACACACTGTCGATGTTTTGCATAGACTTTGCTGCCAATGTTAGGGAAGTAGACGGTAAGGAGCATCTTATTCTCGTGGAGCTGCAGAAAACATGGCTTGATACGGAAACGCTACGATTCCGACAATATCTCGGTGCACAATACAGCAATAAGGACAACATACAGAAAAACAGTAAAAAAGGATATGCCATACCAATGGTAGCTGTCTATTTGCTCGGACATAGGGTGGGGAATATTGAGGAACCTGTGATATATGTGAATCATAATTCGTATGACTATAACGGAAATATAGTTACCAAAGGAATACCGGACCCGTTTGTAGAGAGTCTCGTGCACGACAGTATCATCGTACAGATACCTTTGCTGAGAGGGCGTATAAACAATCATCTTGAAAAAGTGCTCAGTGTGTTCGACCAGTCGAATATGTATGCCGATGAGACACAGTTACTTACCATAGACGAAGCCCGTTATGAGGATGATGCCGACATGATGTATATCCTTCATCGCCTTACGGCAGCTGCTGCAAATCCTATGATGCGCCAGGATATGAATGTGGAGGACGAATATTTCTCCACTATAGAAGATCTTGACACACAGGTTATGAAGCAGAAGAAGCAGCTTGCAGA
>DCBP01000125.1:2792-7090 GCA_002314055.1 Prevotella sp. UBA1104 | reverse complement strand
CAGAGCAGAAGAAGCAGCTTGCTGCAAAGGAGAACCAGCTTGCCGAGAAAGAAAACCAGCTTGCCGAGAAAGAAAACCAACTTGCCGAGAAAGAAAACCAAATAAAGAATATGGTTACGGCAATGTCAGCAAGTGGAATGTCGATAGAGACAATAGCTGATGCTACAGAACTTTCTCCAGCTGCAATAGAGATGATATTATCGAAGAAATGATTAAGACTGTAGGAGTAACTTTACTCTTATAGTTCTTTTATATAAGGAACAGAAAATTACTAACCTAAAATTTATTTTATGAAAAGAACTCTTTATGCCATGTCAGTCATGGCTCTAATGGTCGTATTGTCATTCCTTTCGTGTTCAAAAGACGCTGACGGATATTCAGGAGATGTAGAGCTTGGAAGCAACAAGCTCACTATACGTACAAAGGCCGTTTCTGGCGGAACCACAGCGATGACCGTTGCTACACCTATTAATATATATGTATTCGACAGCCAGGACAAATGTATTGCCCAGAAGACTCTTGAGGCTGAAACGGATAAAGTCGACATGAAGTTACAGGCTGGAAAATATAAGGTGTATGCCGTGGCAGGAGCCAGTTCCGCAGACTATTCTTTACCAAAGAAAGATGATGCCACTCCGCAAAGTATCATAGCTTTGAATGGAGGCAAACAACATTCTGATCTGATGACCGCAACAAGTGATGTAACTCTCGTTGAGGGGGAAGATTCAGACCTTACGCTCTTGATGCAGCGCAAAGTGTTGATGCTTACGACTGTAAATATTGCCGATGTTCCGGATGATGTTACAGGAATATCCGCAACCCTCAGTCCTCTTTATGAAAATATATCGCTCTCTGGCGACTATTCCGGAGAGCATGCTTCGCAGACGATAAATCTCTCGAAGCAAAATGACGGTACGACATGGACAGCAGATTGTAATCTTTTTCTTCTTCCAAGTGTTGGCAACCCGTCGGTTAAGTTCGTGTTTACAACTGCCGATGGCAAGAAAAAAACATTTACTTATGCAAGTCAGAAACCTCTTGTTGCCAATTATAAGGTATCGATAAACGTGAATTACCTGAAGGTAAAGGAACCGACGCTGAAATGCAACATAAACGGAGTAGACTGGGCGGGTACCGATGTATGGTCGTTTGATGCAGACGAGCGCAACTTTACTGTTGATGGCGGTGGCGATGAACCTGGAGGTGGCACCGTTGTTGAGGGTTCTGTTCCACGTGTCGGAACATTATACAAAGGCTGTTATGTATTGAAGACAGAGCAGATTGGGAATAATACAGTAGTGACGCTTATTGCCCCAGAGCAGTATAACACGTGGAAATATACCAAGGGTAATCAATCAGAAATGAAGACAGAGATTGATGCAAAACTTAATAGTGTTTCAGTAGATGGTGTATCGGGTTGGCGTTTACCTTCAAAAGAAGAACTCCAATATGTAAAGGATAACTATGAAACTGTCGATGCATTGATGAGTGCGTTGGGAATACAACGTTTTTTCTTGGGTTCACCCTCAAGTAACAGCTTTTTATTCAAGGATATTTCAGGGAGTATCTTTTCGTATATTTTGAAGTCTGGCAATGTAAACGAAACTCCTGGAAATGGAGTTTCCGTATTCCTACGTCCTTTCACAACACTTCTGTTTACAGACTAATCCTTATTTTTTATCAGCTCCCTCCCCCTTGGGGGAGCTGGAGGGGGTTATTTCTTATATATATACCTTGCCAATCCGTATATATATCTTCTGAAGCCAGGCTTATAATCAAGAATTCGGTCAAACCATCCGAGATGCTTTGCCACAGCCTTGACAACAATTCCAACAAAAAACATGGCAAACAGGGTGCCTATGCCGACGATATGCCATGCCCACTTACCGAAGAAACCATAGCAGGCTATAATACCGAGAGCCACGAGCGCTGTGTCTACACAGATCTTTACTTTCGGGAACTCCACTCCACTAACACGACTGATAGCCACGGGGAAACCTTCGCCAGGCATCGTTACGCTGCCACATCTAACTTCCAATGCTATTCCCGTGCCGAGAATCGTACAGCCAGCCACCTGTGCCACAATCTTCTGCCATAACAGGTCGGGAGAAAGCCATTCTGTGAACAGCATGTTCAAGTCGATTAGCGAACCGAACACGAAACCAACCAAAAGCTGGAATAACTGTACGGGCTCAAACTTGCGCCACAATACAATAATCTGTCCGACAACGAGCAGAGCATTCATTATATAAGTATACTGACCGATAGTCAGTCGTGGAACCATTGCTTCTTTGCCTGCACTTTCAAAAACGTACGGTAAAACGCTGATTACGCTCGAGCCGAGCATCGACCTAACACAAACGGCAACGCCTGCCGTCATAATCCACAATGAAACGAGCAGCAGCAAATGCTGCCAGCAAAACATAACAATCTTATCCTTCATACTTATACCTAATCAAAAAATCAATGCAAAAGTACATAAAAAAGCATAATATTGCGAGATAATGGACAAATTAAATTATCTTTGTACCCCATAAAACAACTAAATAAAAACAATAGGTAAATAAATTATGGGAGGCATCTTTGGCACTATCGCCAAGAAAAGCTGTGTGGCAGACCTTTTCTATGGCACCGACTACAACTCACACCTCGGCACTCGCCGTGGCGGTATGGCAACATTCAGCAAGGAGAAAGGCTTCGTCCGCTCCATCCACAATCTCGAGAGTTCTTATTTTCGCACCAAGTTTGAACCCAGTCTCGACAAGTTCGAGGGGGCGACTTCGGGTATCGGCGTAATTAGCGACACCGATGCACAACCGCTGATTATGAATTCTCATCTCGGACGCTTCGCTATCTGTACGGTGGCTAAAATCGTGAACATCGACGAGCTAACAAAGGAGCTTCTCGACAAGAATATGCACTTTGCCGAGATGTCGTCGGGCAGCACAAACCCTACAGAACTTGTTGCCTTGCTAATAATACAGGGCAAGTCGTTCAAGGAAGGCATAGAAAACGTGTTCCGCCATATCAAAGGCTCCTGCTCAATGCTTATCCTTACGGAGAGCGGCATAATCTGTGCCCGCGACTCATGGGGACGCACACCGATTATTATAGGAAAGAAAGACGGGGCTTATGCAGCTTCGAGCGAGTCCACATCGTTTCCAAACCTTGATTATGAAACAGACTATGAAGTAGGACCGGGCGAAATCATTAAGATAACTGCCGATGGCAGAGAGCAGTTGCGCCAACCCAACAATAAGATGCAGGTTTGCTCCTTCCTTTGGGTATATTATGGTTTCCCAACATCTACCTATGAGGGAAAAAACGTTGAGCAGGTGCGTTTCGACAATGGATACAATCTTGCCAAGACCGACCCTGTGGAAGTAGACTGCTGCAGCGGAATACCTGATTCCGGCACGGGCATGGCAATGGGTTATGCCGCAGGCAAGGGAGTTCCCTATCAGCGCTGCATAGCAAAATACACCCCTACATGGCCACGCTCTTTCACCCCGAGCAATCAGAAGATGCGCTCCCTCGTGGCAAAGATGAAACTAATCCCCAACAAGGCGATGTTAGGCGGCAAGCGCGTGTTGTTCTGCGATGATTCCATCGTCAGAGGAACCCAGTTGCGCGACAATGTAAAAGTGCTGTTCGACAAGGCAGGTCTTAAAGAATGCCACATGCGAATCGCCTGTCCGCCACTCGTCTATGGCTGTCCGTTTATCAACTTCACGTCATCAAAGAGCGATATGGAGCTTATCACTCGTCGTATGATAGAGAAGTTTGAGGGCGATGCCAACAAAAATCTCGATAAATATGCCACTACCGATTCTCCCGAATACAAGCGTATGGTAGAGGCAATCCGTAAAGACTTGGGACTTACGTCCCTGAAGTTCAATACCATCGAGCAACTCATAGCAGCCATCGGTCTGCCCAAGTGCCAAGTCTGCACCCATTGCTTCGACGGCAGCAGCCAGTTCTCGCTTGAGGAGAAAGCTGATGAATAAAAGTCTTTTAAATTAGAAAATAAAAATAAGAAAATCCTTCACGCAACCTCTATCTACTTGAGAAATAGAAAGTTATCGTGAAGGATTTATTATGGTTTTTTTTTATATACCTATAATTTCTCAATTCTTTCTATAGAAAGTCCTGTAGAAAGAGCTATTTGCTCATTTGTGAGTCCTATGGCTTTCATTTTTTTTGCTATCTCTAAAGTTCCTTCCTTTCTTCCTTCCTCTCTTCCTTCCTTTCTTCCTTCCTTTCTTCCTTCCTCTCTTCCTTCCTCTCTTCCTTTCTCA
>DCBP01000125.1:0-2688 GCA_002314055.1 Prevotella sp. UBA1104 | reverse complement strand
TCTCAAGTCCTTCCTCTCTTCCCTCCTGATATCCCTCGTCTCTGCTTGTGTCAAAAAGACTCCTCATGTGTCTGACTGATTCCATGTGGCGGTAGTAAGCCTGCTTTTCTGATGGAGAGAGAGAGTCTACACGCAGACATTCGCGAGCTTCCGTTAATCCGGCAGCAGTAGCTTTGGAACTGATAGATCCGGTTTTCAGAAATTCTATCCATTCATCAAGTGGCGTTTTCGCCACTTTGTCGAAGTCGTTCACTCTCAGCACGTAATATTCTGGAAAAACATCTGCAGCACCTTTCCTTTTCAGAATATCCTTTTCCTTATTGCCGAAGAACCTTTCGTTCTGTCTAACCGACAATTTTAGCTCGTCGTGCGGTTCGTGAATGCCACGGAATTCAGTTCTTCCATGGTAAACGTAGTCCTTGCCCTGACCGAGTTCAAAGTAGACGATATTTATAGAGTAGACTTTCCTCACCTCGTCGTATGGCTTGCCCAGTCCGATATACTCCGTTATCGCCTTCGACACCCCGTAGAGCATGCGGTGGAAATACGACAGTTCGCGACTGTTCTGCACCTCGATGATGCAGAGTTCCCCATCCTCGCTTTCGGCGAGAATGTCCACACGATTGTATTTGTCCTCCTCGTCCTCTTGGTTGCTTTCGCTCTCAAGAAACTTGTCGATTCTGAACTTCTTTCCAATCAGCGACGACAGGAATCCTTCCAACACGGCATGGTTAGCCTTGTTGTGTAACAGGCGTTTCATCGCCCAGTCAAACCGAATGTAATTTTCTCCGCTATGTGTCATAATCTTTTTCTTTTATATTAAGAATATGTATTATAGTATCTTTATGCAAAGGTAGTGCAAATCTTGATGAGAATGAAATGAATATTCATTTCTTATCTCGATATGTAGCCTACCTTATGCAAAGGTACTTATAAAAAACGAAAATATCAAGTGTTGTCTTAAAAATGCGAAGATATAATAAGTTGTAAGGCATAGAAGATATTTAAACTATTTACAGAGGACGATGAAGAGTAGATACAATATATATTGTTTGTATAATAAGAAAGCTTTTGTTCTTTTATATATTTATACTTGTTTTTATTGATTTTTTTGTTTTATTTTTTCTCTTTAAAAAAAATATTCTATTTTTGCAAAAGAATATAGACATATTGAAAATTATTCAAATTGTATACTTAAATATTAACCTAATAATAAATAAAGTATGAAGTTTAGATGTTTTTTTTTAATGGCAAGTATAGCCATGTTTAGTAGTCCGTCTAGCGCTCAAGACTTGACAATCCATGTTAATAAAAAAGGGAAGGTAGGTTTTGTTGATAAAAATGGGACTGAAGTAGTTAAGTGTATTTATGAAAGCGCATATCCGTTTTCAGATGGTTACGCTATAGTAAGCAAGTCCGGTAAGTCTGGCATTATAAATGAAAAAGGTGAGGTCGTTCTTCCGTTGAAGTATTCTTCAATTCTTCCATGGAGTGGCAATACTTATCTTGTGAAGTCTGGCAAATTACAAGGCTTGGCAAGTAAGGACGGAAAAATAATACTTCCCGCAAAATATTCTTATATTTCCAAGCCCAATTGTTATGGAAAGGCTTTGGTAGCGGTTGGTGGAAAAGCCACTTCTGTAGGGAGGAAACAGTACATGCAGAATGCAAAATTAGGTATTGTTGATAAAAATGGAAATATTTTAGTAACCCCAAAGTTTAAGTCTCTTTATGAATTCACAAAGAATATGAATGGGGTAGCCCCTTATGGCGGTGGCCTGGCAATGCAAGGGGATCTTTTTTATGTTACAGATACACTGAAGACAGATTGTTCTTATTTAGGATTTAACAAAAACTATTCTACAGATAAGGCCGGTGTTATGGATGGTAATGGCAATGAGATACTGAAGACAGGTCTTTATAGTCAAGTTATGATGCCATGTGATGGTATGGTTAGATACTATATAATTAAAAACAATGAAACATATTGTGGTTATCATAACCTGAGTAATGGAAAGAAAATTGAAGCTTGTAGGATTAAATCGAAAATACAAGACATAACATTCATAACACATGGAGATTTTGCTGGTGATATGGCTCCCGTGAATGACGGCTCGTGGCATTTTATAAATAAGGAAGGACAAACTGTAAGAAAGGATTATAAAGGTATAAAGTTTGATAATCATGGCTTATGGGCTGCATTGTCTGTTTCTGGAAAATGGGATGTTTTTGACTTGCAGAATAAAGATATAAAAGAATTGTCGGATTATGATGATATAAATTTCCCCGACACAGATGGAAACGACATGATATATGTTGTAAAGAAAGACAATCATTATGGTGCTATAAACAAAAGTGGCAACGAAGCTATTCCTTTTATTTATGATAATGCAACTGGTGTAGTACATGGATTTATCTGTGTTAATAAAGATGGAAAGTGGGGCGTTGTTTCATGTGTAGGAAGTAAGATCGTACCAATAGAATACGATAGTATTTTGCTTCCGTCAGAACGTAGCACTACAGATTTTTGGGCTAAGTTCAATGGTAAGTATTATCATTTCAACTCTTCAGCCCAGAAACTTTCATCAGTTGGTTATGCTGCAGTTTCAAATTTTGTAAAAGGTATAGCCCATGTTCGTCCTGCAGATATGACATTGGAAAATACAGAAGTAGGCTGTCCAATTTGAT
>DCBP01000011.1 GCA_002314055.1 Prevotella sp. UBA1104 | reverse complement strand
ACCTCTGCAATCTCTTTGGCGGAGTAGTATTCGGGAACAGGTAATTCCTTCACGACCTCAGAAGAGGTAGGAGATGCTCC
The DNA here is from genome assembly GCA_002314055.1 of Prevotella sp. UBA1104. Lineage (GTDB taxonomy): Bacteria > Bacteroidota > Bacteroidia > Bacteroidales > Bacteroidaceae > Prevotella. The sequence goes on along the minus strand of DCBP01000011.1, from coordinate 18,190 downwards.
ATTGTTCGTTTGTGGGTTAGTCAAACTGTCCTTTTTAGTATAAGGCAGACTATCTACGAGATAATCGACGTCACGCTTTCTGATGAATGACAATCGTGAGGTAATCTTGGATGCCCTCAACTTTCCACTATACACCATATTATATATAGTCTGCTTGCTGAGCCCTAACAAGATTGCTACCTCATGGATGGTCAAGTATTCTTTGGCAAGAATCTCCGACATGGATTTTTCGGAAGCCTTTCTTTGGCTCATGGTCTCTGCTACCTTGATTTTCTCCTTGCGTCTTGCTGCCTTGTACGCATAGCTGTTGCATTGCTTGGAACAATAGCGAGTGGTGGATTTCTGTGCATAGAAACTCTTGCCACAATACTCGCAAACTCTTAGAATTTTCTCTTTACTTGCTGTCATTTGTACGCTTTTTATACCGTTAAACCTAAATCATAGCAGATAAAGTCGTCTGTCATTTCGCCCGATTTCTTTCCATAGTCTTAAATCATCGTCCATCATTGTCCAAAACTCTCGGCAATCTTGCACTCGTCTGCCGAAAATGGTGTCACAATTTATTACTACCGAACCGTGGCGGTACAAGAGCGGTACAAAAAGGTGCTAAAAAAGCCTTACCATTAGTTGCCACCAATAGTAAGGCTAAAAAGAAAGGTGCTCATAATGAGCACCTTAACTATCATTCATTGTCGATGACAATCATTGATTATCACCACCTATTTTCCGATGCAGAAATGACTAAAAATATTTCCAAGCACCTCATCTGTCTGAATTTCGCCACCCGTAATTTCTCCAAGATGATATAGACAACTACGAAGGTCCTGACTAAGCAAATCTGTTGGAATATTCATCTGTAAACCATCTATGACCCGCTTTATGTCGGAAAGGGCAGACTTGAGAGATGACAAATGGCGTAAGTTGCTGACAATTACATTACTGCTCGTATCTTGAATCTGTGATGAATATGATGTAAGAGCAGCTCTTAGATTATCAATTCCGTCTCCATCTTTTGCAGAAATAGCTATAATATCAGAATCACAATATGTCCTTGGGGTATCGGCAGATTTTGAGCCACAAAAGTCTGATTCTTCAATTAAAGAGACAAAATTAGAATATACATTGAGAATGTCAATTTTATTGAGAACAAAAAATACTTTCTTGTCCAAACACATAGGACCAATTTTTTGTGCGAGCTCAAGATATTGCTCCTTGGCATTTGTTGAATCAATCAAAACAATTACAATCTCAGCTTGTTTAACTTTCTCTAAAGTACGCCCTATTCCGATATTTTCAATTTTGTCTTGAGTTTCTCTTATTCCTGCAGTATCAATAAAACGGAAATTTATGCCAGAGATATTTATAGTATCTTCAATTACATCACGTGTCGTGCCATGAATATCGCTGACGATAGCGCGTTCTTCCCCAACCAGCTTATTAAGGAGAGTAGATTTACCAGCATTCGTCTCACCTATAATAGCAACAGGAATACCGTTTTTTATGGCATTGCCCAATTTGAAAGACTCAACAAGCTTATTTATTATCCTATATATTTTACCGGCTATATCGTTAAGCTTACTTCGGTCGGCAAATTCCAGTTCTTCGTGATCGGAAAAATCAAGCTCCAATTCCATAAGTGAAGTCAAATGCAACAATTCATCCCTTAACTTCGCAAGTTCAGAACTAAAAGCTCCTCTCATCTGATTCATTGCAATACGATGGCTTGCTGCAGTATTGGATGCAATCAAGTCAGCAACCGCCTCAGCCTGCGACAAATCCATCTTCCCGTTCAGAAACGCCCTTTGTGTATATTCTCCAGGACCGGCAGCCCTACAACCATTAGCAATCAGCAATTGCATAGTACGCTGAAGGATATAAGAAGAGCCATGACAAGAAATCTCAATAGAATCCTCACCAGTATAAGAATGTGGCGCTCGAAATACAGACACAAGAACTTCATCAACAATCTCGTTGTAGTTATTACCGTCAACAATAGTTCCAAATACGATGGTATAAGCATCGCGATCATGAAGTTTTCTTTTATCTTTGCCCACAGGCAGGAATATCTTGTCTACAACTTCAATAGCCTTCGTTCCAGAAATTCTTATTATGCCCAATGCTCCTCCAGTTGCCGTTGCAATGGCACATATTGTATCGCTTTCAATCATTTTTTCTTGTTTTATCTGCAAATGTACGTTTTTTTATTTAAATTTGCACAAAAATATATGTAGCAAGACATGACAATAACAAAAAATAACGTCATTAAAAGAGAAATATCAACTATAAAGGATTAATATCAGAAGTGAAATTACATATTTTCAATCCAGAACATGACATAGCACTTGCTTATAACAAGCCGCACATAAGTGTCCCCCATGCTGCACAGGAGCTCAGAATGAATTTGGGTTTTCTCCCGTCACTTTGGGCAGATGACGGCGATTGTGTATTGGTAGATGACATAAAATACGCATTAAAGGCATCTAATCCATTGAGAAACCTTATGAATGATGTTCTCTTCGTAGAAAAAGAGGACATAAAGAAACTTCCTATTGATGGTGTACTTCCATGGGGATGGGATAAAAGAATTAGAGCCGAACTATCAGAGAATGGAGTAGGAGAGAGTCTGCTTCCCGATACCAACATGCTTGATGTTATCAGAGAGCTTTCAGGAAGGCGTCATACCGTAGCACTTCTTAAAGAACTGCGCAACGGAATAGAAAACGTAACGTGCGGAGAATCCTTTGTATGTAGCTCAAACGAAGAAATAGAAAAAATGTTGCGCAGCTATCGGGCTATAGTACTTAAAGCCCCTTGGAGTTCATCCGGTAGGGGGATACGCTATGTTACAGGCAAGTATGATGAGGCAAAAAGTTCGTGGGCAAAAAAAACAATCATGCACCAAGGATATATAATGGCAGAGCCATATTATAATAAAGTGTGTGATTTTGCACTTGAGTTTGTTGCCAATACCGATGGCAGAGTAGAATATCGCGGACTTTCGGTATTCCATACACTTAACGGAAAGTATACCGGAAACATTATATCCAGCGAAGAAGACAAGCGTTTCCGTCTGGCAAGATACGTTGACATAGACTTGCTTGATATTATAACTCACCGGTTAGAGAAAAGTCTATCAGAGATTCTCAACGGGAAATATGTAGGCAGACTTGGAGTAGACATGATGGCTGTAGCCGACATGCCTTCGGGAAAATTGTTGCTTCATCCATGTGTGGAAATAAATCTCCGTAGCACAATGGGACATGTAGCATTGGAACTTTCAGCCAAACGAATGGAATTTGCCAGTATGATGAGTATCTCGCATGAAGTAAACTATCAGTTGAAAATCAACAGAATAGAAGGAAAATTCGTAAATGTTATTTTCAGATAGGCGGATGTATATCAATCCTATAAAATAAACAAAACTACTAAATATAAAATAGATGAAGAAAAGATTATTAGTGGCGACAATGTTGTCTTTGCCATTATTGGCAACGGCACAATACCGGTCGCAAGTATGGTGTCCGGACAATGGTAACGGTACATACACGAATCCTGTGATAAATGCGGATTATAGTGATCCAGACGCTTGTGCTGTAGGCGAAGACTATTACCTTACGGCGAGCTCATTCAACTGTATCCCCGGTCTTCCTATTCTCCATTCTAAAGATATGGTAAATTGGGAAATTATCGGACATGCGGTTAAGGAGCTTGAACCAAAAGAGGTCTTCGGCAAGCCATCTCATGGAAATGGCATTTGGGCACCATCTATACGCTATCATAATGGAGAATTCTACATTTACTGGGGTGATCCAGACTATGGCGTGTTTATGGTTAAGTCAAAGGATCCTGCAGGAGAATGGTCAAAGCCACTTTGTGTAATCCCCGGAAAGGGAATTATTGATACCACTCCATTGTGGGATGAAGACGGACGTTGTTATTTGGTAAATGCCTTTGCCAACAGCCGCTCACGTTTTGCTTCCATCATTTGCGTAAGAGAACTGTCTGCTGATGGAACAAAAGCTATCGGAGATCCTGTAATCATATATGACGGCAACGGAAAAGAGAGCCGTACATGTGAAGGTCCTAAGATTTACAAGCGTGACGGATGGTATTGGGTAATGTTCCCCGCAGGTGGAGTACCTACAGGATTTCAGGTTGCCATGCGCTCAAAGAATATTTACGGTCCATACGAAAGCAAGGTTGTCTTAGCACAAGGAAAGACTAAGATAAACGGTCCTCACCAAGGAGCTTGGGTACACACAAAGTTTGGTGAGGATTGGTTTCTTCATTTCCAGGACAAAGAAGCATACGGTCGAGTTGTACATTTACAACCTGTAACATGGAAAGACAATTGGCCAGTAATGGGAATAGACAAAGACGGTGATTATTGTGGCGAACCTGTTACTACCTACCGTAAGCCTAAGACTTCCGGTAAGGTGCAGATAGAGAATCCGGTAGAGACAGACGAATTCAATACTCCGAAATTAGGACTTCAATGGCAATGGCATGCAAATTACGATCAGACTTTTGGAATGCCAACGGCATTTGGTACCATGCGTATATACACCCATAAGTTGTCTGAGAACGCACCAAGTCTTTGGGAAGTTCCAAATCTTTTACTTCAGAAGACACCGGCTGATAAATTCACGGCTACTGCAAAACTTCGCTTTACATCAAAGGATCAGAACCAGAGTGGAGGAATTATAATGCAGGGACTTGACTACTCTGCCCTTGTGGTAAAAAGGGTAGGCGAGAGCTTCCAGCTTCAGCAGCTCACGTGTAAAAGTGCAGACAAGGGTAAGACACAAACTGTAGATGTACTTGCAACTCTTCAGCCAACGGAGATAGACAAAATAGACTATCAGCCGGGTACTCATATCGACATTTACATGCGTATGAACGTCAACGACAGTAAATGCCAATTCTCTTACAGCCTCGACGGCAAGAAATTTACAAAGGTCGGTAAACTGTTTACTATGCGCGAAGGCAAGTGGATTGGAGCCAAGATAGGTTTTGCAGCTTTCGAGCCTGCAGGCAAGACAAATCGCGGTTGGATTGATGCCGACTGGTTTAGAGTTACAAAATAACAAGATCTAATAAAACGAGAAGTATACATAAATAAAAACGGAGATATGGGCAATCTGCTCTATCTCCGTTTTTCTTATTTTATATAATATCTCTAATTAATGCCTCTCTCATTAAGAGCCTTAGAATATTTTGCCGCATTCTGTTTATGTTCCTCATACGTGCGTGCAAAATTATGTGTTCCACTAAAATCCTCCTTTGCACACATATAAAGATAATCATGATGTACATAGTTAAGTACTGCATCAATACCCTTTACCGATGGTATTCGGATAGGTCCAGGCGGCAGTCCGATATTTTTGTACGTATTATAAGGACTGTTTGTAGACAACATGTTATGATAAATTCTTTTAAGTTCAAACTGTTTCAAGGCGAACTTCACCGTAGGGTCAGCCTGTAGCGGCATGCCAGCTTTAAGTCTGTTGTAATACATACCGGCAATCATAGGCTTTTCACCGTCATTTGCCGTTTCTTCATCAACAATACTTGCCAGAGTCATAACCTCATTTGTAGAAAGTCCCATAGCCTTAGCCTTATTCTTGCGCTCAAAAGTCCAGAACCTCTTGCTCTCTTCGTTCATCTTGTCAAGGAATTTATCAATAGAAGTATTCCAGTAAAGGTCATACGTGTTAGGAATAAACATGCAGCAGAAATTTTCCTTGTCATATCCATATTTCTTGCATACAGAATCACTTTCAAGAGCATTCATCAAATCACTCTCGCTAAACATCATTTTCTTAGCAACAGCTTCAGCAAGTTTATCCATAGTACGCACGGATGGGATAGTAAGACTTACAGGTGCTTGCATTCCACTTCTAAGTTTTCTGAAAACGACAAAAGCTCCATTACCCGGTTTAATTTCATACCTACCCGGTTTGATACTCTCTCCATACGAAGAATGACGCGTTAGCGTACGGAATCCGACCATAGCATGACTGTTTGAAATCTCCGAAAGCTTATAGGTAACAGAATCCAGATTGTCATCATTATCGATGTAAACATACTGAGTGGAAGGTTTCACCAACATAGATGAGAAAAAGAAATAATACACCATTCCAACAATCACCACAGCACATGCTACAGCAAGCGACAAATACCTACGTCTTAAAAATAAATCTTTATTCATCATCAAAATAATTTTGCAGAGTGTTCTGAAAATAATCCAGCCCACTCTGCATATTCTAAAATGTTTATATTAATCAAATTCGTTCCAATACAATCTTAATCAAGTCATCAATATGATTTTTATATCCAGTATCAGCTTTCTGTGCCACTCTGTTAGCTATTACCATACAGCAAGTTGTAGCCTTATGTCCCATAAGTTTCGAGAGTCCGGCAAGGGCAGAGCTTTCCATTTCGAAATTGGTAATCTTCAAACCATTATATTCAAAGCTTTCAATCTTTTCATTTTGGTTAGGGTCAGCAAGTGGTATACGTAAGCGTCTGCCTTGCGGTCCGAAGAATCCGCCACACGCTATAGTAACACCTCTTACCATATCACCGGCGGCAATTCTATCAACAAGTTCTTCATCAGCTTTAATCACATAAGGAGCAGGTGCACACATATTTCCCGACCATCCCATATGATTAAGGAAAGCCCTCTCCATAGGCAAGTCGCACACAGCATTCCTTCCGGCATAGAAATTCAGCAATCCATCAAATCCTATAGACATCCTTGAGCATACGAAAGTACCTGTTGGTGTGAATTCCTGCAATCCGCCGCATGTTCCTATCCTTACCATTGTAAGCTGTCGGAAATTATCCTTTTCCTCTCTCGTATTAAAGTCGATATTTGCCAAAGCATCAAGTTCGTTGACAACAATATCTACATTGTCGCAACCGATACCCGTAGAGACAACAGTAATCCTTTTGCCTTTATACGAACCAGTAATTGTATGGAATTCACGACTTTCTATATCACACTCTCTTGAATCAAAATGTGAAGCTACCAGTTCCACACGTCCCGGATCACCGACAAGAATAACCTTATCAGCCAGATACTCAGGTTTCACATGCAGATGGAACACGCTACCATCACTATTGATGATCAATTCAGATTCTGCAAAATACCTTTTCATAATATAAATGTTATAGATTAAACAATATGCAAATTTACATCAGATTTTCGGCATTTCTGATTTTTTTCTCGATAATTTTAATCTTTGAAGATATGTTTTCACTGTAATTTTCCAATTTTATAATTGTTTTTGACAAATTTGCCTTTTCTGCATTATTTCCATTGGAATAGTTACCCCTAAACTTCTCGAGCTGACCTAAGACCTTTTCCTTTTCCTTCTTCAGTTCTTTAACTTCTAGAAAAAGTTTTTTTCCAGTTTCCGACTTAAAGTCATTTAGTGAAGTATAGACTCTTTTATCATTTACGGGAAAGAAGAACATGTTGTCATTCTTTGAACCGGCAACATCATTAGAGCTATTCTTTTCAAGAAGTGAATTCAGCCTATTCTTTGCTTCATTTACCTCAGTCCTGTCAGTCCAAGTATCTGCGATTTTTGCAATTGCGGCAAACCCCTCCAGTTTTTTCTCGCTCATCTCATCATTATCGTCCGTCCATCTTTTCGTTGTAGGGACAAACGTGTATATGCATACTTTTCCACTTGGCTGTCTGCGATTAGTAACAAGCCAGCCAAGATTATTTATATCATCGATAATACAACAGAACTCATCGGCAGTAGAATTATACGGCAGACCGACATTCTCCGGTTTGTAGAACGTCATCGAGTCCGTATTAAGTCTCGTCATGAAAATGTCCCTTCCGCCGAGGGCCTTTTCCTTATTCTTAGCAGAAAAATACAGAGTCACTCCGTCTGGCATCAAGTATGGGAAATCAGCATCCTGAAAATCAGCCCCGAGTTCAGTCAAAGCCCTCGGCTTTTGCCATTTTCCTCCAAGCTTTTCGGCAGTAAAGAGCAGACTCTCGCCTTTTGCTGTAGAATCATTGAAAAAGCATCTGTCTCCAAAGTCGTTAATATATATTAGTTTCGAGTTACTGTGCTGTTTATCATCTTTAAAGACATCATTATACCTCATGATTTTTCCACAGGCCTTCGACAGAGGAATATGCTGCATAAAATCATTTTTGTTTGTTACAATGCTGTCCACTACAACAAGTTTTGCTGTTGCAGGTATCAAATCCTGCATAACGATACCCGTCTTAACATCTTTGTTCCTCTGTTGTATTTTGTTCGTTCTGCGCTGTGCATAGATATTACTTGCAGTGAGCGTAAGCGCAATACCGAGAGTGACTATAAATTTAGCAGAATCCTTCATATAAATAAAAATGTTATACCTTAACGAAAATGTTTTGGCGTGATAAAAGAAAATATCTACTACTCATATTTCATAGACTTTGCCGGTGTGATATGAGAGACGATAAAACTCGGTCCGACAAATGCCAGCAGACAAATCACCAATGTCGCAATGTTAATAGCAACGACAAGCGGGATATTTAATTCTACCGGAACATAGTCTACATAGTATACAGAAGCATCAAGTTTTACGATTCTCGTCATACTCTGCAGCAAGACAATTCCTATGCCAATTATGTCTCCTATAAGAATACCTCTTCCGACGATGAAAGTAGCAAACCACATGAAAGTATGTCTAACAACGCTATTTCTGCACCCGAGAGATTTCAGCAAGCCAATCATAGTTGTTCTCTCCAATATTATTATCAGTAGTCCAGATATTATAGTGATAGCAGCCACACACGTCATAAGGGCAAGAATAATCCAAACATTTAGATCGAGCAAGTCAAGCCATGAGAAGATTTGCGGATACATCTCCTGAACCGTTTCCGACGAGAACGAGCTTCCGAACTTGTCTGTTACCCGGTTAACATTTTTCACCAGATAGTCAGCAGCAGTATCAATTTGCTTAAAATCCTTTATACTGATTTCGGCACCAGTCACCTGGTCCAGTTGCCATCCATTGATTTTTGCAGCAGTATACAAGTCGCAAAAGCAGAGAGCCTCATCAAACTTTGTCAAGTTCGTCTGATACACTCCACTCACTGTGAAACGCCTTGCCTTTATATCAGTACCGTTTATGAAGTATGCGAAAATTTTGTCGCCTGCCTTGACTTTCAGTTTGTCGGCAATATTCTTCGACACGAGGATTTTATTGCTTCCCTTACTGTCAGAAAATTTAGGAATAGTCCCCTCCTTCATACAAGAATGAATGAATGTAGTGTCGTATTCTTCTGCAATACCCTTAAAGGCGACGCCCATAAAATCGCTGTTCGTCTTCAGTATACCTTGCGTCATGGCATACTTCTGAATATGGGCGATACCTGGAGTCCGCTCAATCACCTGCGTCATGCTGTCTCCAATAAACACCGGACACTGGTCCATGCCATGCAGCGTATTGTAGCTTGCCACAGTAATATCGCTGCCAAGACCGATAACCTTGTTCCTTATGGTATGTTTAAACCCGAAGACAACACAGACGCTGATAATCATTACAGCAAGTCCGATAGCAACACCCGCCGTTGCAATATAGAGTGCAGGTTTACTGACCTTCCTCCCGTTACCGCTGTCTGAGTAGATTCTTCTCGCTAAAAAAAACGGTAAATTCATATTCTGTATGTTATTTACATGTCTGTTTTATGCTACCTCTATTCGTCAACTCTTCCTGGGTAAGCTTCAAGGGCCTTTCTGAGTACGAACAGAGCCCTGTTAAGGTCTTCTTTCTTTAGTACATAAGCAATTCTCACCTGATTGCGTCCAGCACCCGGTGTTGTATAGAAGCCACTTGCCGGAGCCATCATAACCGTCTCGCCTTCATATGAAAATTCTTCAAGACACCAGCGACAGAATTTCTCACTGTCGTCAACAGGTAATTTTGCCACGGTATAAAATGCTCCCATTGGAATAGGAGAGTAGACACCCGGGATACGGTTAAGTCCGTCGATAAGACATTTTCTGCGCTCCACATACTCGTCATAAACATCACGGTAATATTCTTCCGGTGCGTCGAGAGAAGCCTCGGCGGCAATCTGTCCAATAAGAGGTGGCGAGAGCCTTGCCTGACAGAATTTCATAACAGCCTGTCTAACTTCCTTATTCTTGGTGATAAGAGCTCCGATACGAATACCACATTCGCTGTATCGCTTGCTGACAGAGTCGATAAGAACAACATTCTGTTCGATACCTTCCAGATGGCATGCGCTGATATAAGGCGAGCCAGTATAAATATATTCTCTATAAACCTCGTCAGAGAAGAGGTAAAGATCATGTTTCTTCACCATATCTCTAATCTGGTTCATCTCCCTTCTTGTATAGAGATATCCCGTCGGGTTATTAGGATTACAGATAAGTATAGCCCTTGTACGGTCATTGATGAGTTCTTCAAACTTCTCCACCTTCGGCAAAGAGAAGCCCTCGTCGATAGTAGTTGCTATCGTTCGAATTTTGGCACCTGCAGAAATTGCAAATGCCATATAGTTTGCATAAGCCGGCTCCGGCACGATAATCTCGTCGCCAGGATTAAGACACGACATAAAGGCAAAGAGAACTGCCTCGCTACCGCCACATGTAATGATAATGTCGTCTGGCGTAACATTAATGTCATACTTCTTGTAATAACCCACCAATTTCTCCCTATAGCTCAGATAGCCCTGAGAAGGAGAATATTCCAGAATTTTCCTGTCAATGTTCTTTATTGCGTCGAGTGCCACCTGTGGGGTAGGCAGATCCGGCTGACCGATGTTAAGATGATAAACCTTAATTCCTTTTTTCTTTGCTGCGGCAGCAAGAGGAGCAAGTTTCCTGATAGGAGACTGCGGCATCTCAAGTCCGCGTACTGATATTTGAGGCATATTTTTATAAAATTATTTTCTATATTAATTAAAGAAGTTCCATGAGAGTCCGAATCTCAGCACCATGGAATTCAGAGGATAGTGTGGTGTGAGGAAAGCCTCACCGTTACCGGCATTGACATGGCTCAGCATCAAGAAGAACCTTGCCTGCTTTAGTCGCATGTTTGCATATACATTAACGATAGGGTAGTTACCCGTCTTCACGTTATTCTCGCCGTTGTCCTGCACGGTAAACTGTCCGAGTGCCGCACTATAGTCCGGCGCTTTGTATTTCGTAAAATAACGAGCATCGGCACCAAGGTCCACGTTAAGGACTTTTGCTATTCTGAATCTCAAGTATAAATTCGTATATATGTTTATTGCCGGCACTGGGAGAACATCACTGTTGCTCGACTTCTGATATGTCAGTAAATTCTCCCAATGTAGTGGTCCGAGTTTAAAGTCTTGTCCGAGTTGGGCTGTTATAAGACTTATATTTCCGCTATTTTGTTTTACGCTGACAGTATTTCCAGTTCTTCCATAATCATCCGTTATGGTATATTTCTGTGCAAAATACGTATAGTTCTTTATATTGTCAAATGCCAGTCTAAGCGAAGTCTTAGTCTTTTCTATGGTAAACATTCCCTCAATCCTCGACCTAATCTCCTTGTCGAGTCCGTCATTGTCCCACCACAGGTGCTGTGAATGGTAGTGGCGGTAATAGAAAGTAGGGTTCAACCGATAGAAGTAAGCCTTAGCCACGAGTCTTACAGTATCTCCAAACAGCTTGAAGTTAAGATCTGCATCAGCGTCAATTTTCAGTTGTCCGGCATCTTCTCCCACGACCCAAGTTTCGGCAGTAGCATCATAATGCAGCGTACGTCCTTGAGTCTTGGATATTTGTCCGCCGATACTCAAATTGTGTTCGTTATAAGAATCCTTTCCGCTCCCGAGAGCCGGTAGTGAGAAATGTCTAAGTTCAGATGTAGCAAAGAGCTTTATTCCGGCCTTAGCCCATTTATTGAACCCCTCGAGCATTGCGAGTGCAAGAGTATTCTTCAGAGCATAATGGCGAGTTTTGTCGTATATAGAGTCGCCTCCAAGCTTATTGTCTATGTCATACTTGCTCAGATAGAAATTCTCCGGTGTATCATACGCTTCATATATTCGGCTGTAGTTGTCGAATTTTAGAGTATGAATAATACTTGTTACAGGCACATATTCGTTCTTCATCCATGCAGTGTCTGTTTTCAGCTTACTTTGAGCCATCGCAAGAGAGTCTGCCTCAGCTTTGCCATTGACTTTAACTCTTCCCGTAGCGTCTTTCCCCTCAGCTATAGGTTCGTCACCGGCAATTTTTGAGCCGTCGGGTCTTCCTGCAAATGATTTTTTGCCGTTTTCATAACCCTGCTCGTCAAATTCGGTACCGTTTCTTTTGGCTTTCTTCCTTGCCTCTTCGAGTTTCTTTTCCTCGTCGTTTTCCTTTTTCGACTCTATAGCAAATTTTCTCGCCTTTATTTCCTCATCGGTCATCTTAACCTTGCGGTTAAATCCGATGTTGTATCTATGACTGAAGAAGATATGCTGGTTATCGTTTCTATTCCAGTTCTGCTGCAACACAGTAGGTATCTCATCCTCGTTAAAATCGTCGTTGAAGACCTCAGGATGCGTGATGTATCTATCGTCTGTAATACCACCATTTTCTGTCACCTTCTGATGATTTGTAGAAAAGAGGAAGTGCGCATTATATCTTTCTCCGAGATACGATGCATACATTGAGTAGTTAAAGTGTGCCGTACTTTGATTCTGATAATATCCTCTGCCGTAGATATAGTCGAATTTGAAGCCCACGCCGAGCCTTTTATTCACGTTAACTCCAAAGAGAGCCTTCAAATGATCCTCTCCATTCGTGCGGTCACCACACTCATTATATGTAAGGTTCGTGATAGGCGACAGAGTATTGGTAAAAAGGAAACTGCTTACCGGTTGCACGAAATAGTCGTATGGCTGAGTAAACATAAACTGTTCACTCGCTTGCCTGTCCACGAATATCCTGTTTATTCTCGGTGCTCCAAGATTTCCGGTAGAGTTGAATTCTCCTCTCATTCCAGTTGTAAAGATAGAATTCATGAACATATGTTGAACTGTGTCAGGGCGAGCCGTTATCCTGTCGCCAAATCTTTCATCCACCGTCCATACCTTCAGTCCCTTAGGTATAATTTTATCCTTACCCTTTGTGGAATCCCTTCGTCCGCCACTAAAAGAGTTGTTTTCAGCATTGGCTCCAGCTTGCGTAAAAGACCCATCGTCTGTAAGCTGGTTATAGCTTTGCGCATTTGCCGCAATTGAAGTCATAGCGGCAAATATTGTGGCATAGAGTTTCTTTCTTGTCATTTCACGAGTCGGATAACACATTCACACATCTTGAAAGCCATGGCGCCAAGAACGATAATCGTTCCTGCATCACTGTTTTTGAAGAAATATACAATCATTCCAACAATGGCACCAATGATGAATATTATATTCAGGATATTTCTGAGTAGGAAGAATCGTCCTCTTTCCTGCTGGGGTCTGGTATGCCTTCTTTCCGGCATGCGCAGTCCCTGTTCCTCGTTCTCGTTAATAATATTATTTTCTGTCATGTAATTACTTATTTTTTTTGCAGCCTCTAAGGGGTAGCGAACATTTTCTTGAGGAATACCGTTCCCTGATTATTTATTAAGATTCTTCTCTATACTCTCTTTCAGAAGCTTGAATATCTCCTCTTTAGAATCCACAGCGTTGCGTCTGAACTTTGCCCACCCCGGTACAAGTTTTGTTTTCTTTTTGTTTAGGGCGTTTTTGTCGTTTATAGACTCCTCGGCTGTTATCTTGTATTCTCCCTTGCCGTTATTTTCGTCATACATGAAAAATATCCTTTTCATTTCCACTTCAACAGCTCCGTCGGAACATTTAGCAATAAGCGTGTAGTTGAACTTCGCCCTGTCGAGTGAGAGAAATGAATTTCTGAACGTAATCCACTGCTTTCCTGCTGCTACGATAATTTTCTCGTTTTTGTTCAGCAGTGTTACAGCACTTCCGTCAAGCATTTTTTCATCTCCCATCATAGCTGTAAGCGCATTTAGCGTAGCATCATACAATTCTTGTGCCGATTTACCACTGAAGTTAAAATCAGCAGCCCATACCACCTTGTCGTTTTGTTCAGTCACAGCACCGCTGAGATATTTTTCCTCAGCCTTTGCCTTAGCGTCTTTCTCTGCCTTTCTTTCCGCCTTTTGGGCAGCCCTTTCCTGCGAGAGAGTCAACTCTTCATTCTGAGTTTCAGCTGTTTTAGGTTTCTCCCAAACATTCTGGGCATTTGCTGTCGTCGCCATAATCATGGCAGCAAAAAAGAAGATATATTTATTCATTTCGATTCTACAATTTTGGTTTTCTATGCAAAGGTACAAAAAAACTTGTAACGAGAGTCCTTTTAAACGTTTTTTTACGTTCAAGTCCATTACTGTTCCAAGAACTTCAACAGAGCCTTCATTATAACCGCTTTTTTCTTGTCAGACTTTATACATTCGAACGGGAATCCCATAACAATGGACCGTCCCCTTGTTCCCTGCCATGCCACGCATGCTGAAGTTCCGTCGGCATAGGTCAGCGAACAGAACGCCGGAGATATTGGCGACAGCCTGTCTACATGCGGGGCGGCATAATGTTTATCATTAATTTGCGAATATATATCAAAACTTGTTCCCATACCGCAGATTGAGTCTGATGTTGTCTGTCCTGCCGGTTCTATATGTAGGGCGTCTTTTAAGAAACGCCGTTCGCTGTCGCCCGTCATGTCGCTGCCCACGAATGCTCCACTTACGAGAATACTTCCGCCACGATCCATGAAGCTCTGCAAGCGGTTTTGAATCTTTGCCGGAAAAGTTTTAAAGCTTCTCAATGACCATTTGGAGTCTTTCTCTAAGCCTAAGACGTAATCAACACAAACATAGCTATTTAACTTGAGCGTATCTGTAGTTTCAAGAGCCTTGCTCGACATACTCACCACGTTGTATTTCTTCATAGGCAATATGGCCTTTGCATGCTCTGCGGTATAATCGAAAGTATTGCCCATAATGAATTGTCCCTCGAGTTCACTACCAGAAGCTCCAAGTCCGTCGTTGCCGAGTTTACCCATTTTTGTTTTGTCAAATCCCGTTTGCCTGCCACACCATCCGGCGGTAAGTCCATAACTTACTCCCATATCTTCATCGAAATCAAATCCCTGTTCTGTATCATTGTCGCATACGGCAGGTGCCGAGAGTCTATGGAAGGCATTAACCACGAGTATCGTCTTTTGAGCCCCGGGATGGTAAACGGCAGTCAATGTTTCCGACGGAAAGCTTTCTCCTCCGTCATTCACGGCAGTTACCTTGAATTTATATAAAGCGTCAGGAGACAGTTTTATTCTGATCCTGCACCCGTCAACAATTTCTCCGTTGTCGAAGTCGTTGTCTCCAGCCGCCGTATAAACAACATATTTATCAGGTTTTGCTGTCGGTTCAGAATCGTCAAGTTGTTCCTGCCATGACAGTTCCACTATTCCTTCGCCCACAAACGACAGCATTGGTGCCTCTGGCGGCAGGGGTTGCACTACATATTTTTTCCCGTGACGTTGGGCTGTAAATCGAAGTATTGTCTTGTATAGACTCCTGGCTATGGTAAATCTCGCATACGGATCCTGCGCTATCTTCATGTCGGGAAAGTTCTGGTGTGACAGCGTCTCTATGATTGCCGACGGTACTTCCGGTACACGAGTTTCCGAGTAGTTGCGGTCATAAAGATCGCGAGCTGCCCACGTCCCGAATTCGTGATTCATGTCCTTGTTGAGATTACCGAGCAGCGACTGTGCAAGATTCTTCGACCATTGCCGTGAGAGTCCAGTTGCCAACTTTCCGTTATTGAAGTCTGTCGTGCAAATAGCAAGTGAGCCATATATTGATTTCCCGTCAGGAGAATATCCCGCATCACTATGAACAGCCAGCGACAGCTCTATAGGAACATTCTTTCCCTCATGTGTCGGAACATAACAAGAACCGCCGGCAAGCCAGTTCGTCATCCTCGAACGTACATTTATATCGTCTTTATAGTCGTCAGTACCTGCCTTAGAGTTATACACGCTATCTGGTGCTCCAGCCCATTGTGCATAATACCTTGCCCCCTCAAGACAGCGTGGCAGCATACTCACCGTGCCCCCTCTGGCAATATTTCCCATACCGCCCCCGAAGCGCACTGCATCTGCCGTAACAAAGCCCTTGTCGGTGCTTTCATTTGTCAGCGTCACACAGTTTCGCCCGGAGCATCCGCGTTCAAAGTCAAAGGTTCCGAGATACACCCACGTTCCGCCTCCCATACGCTGATTTACGAGGAATGTTGTTTTCTCGCCCTTGTGCCACACTGTGTAGTGTGCGTCCGTAACGCTTTTTTTTAGAGATGAATAGCTAACATATACAGCATATCTGCCATCCTCCGGGATTTGCGGTTTATAAGTTGCCGTACAGGTTGGCACTGTCGCAGTCTTTGCCTTGCGCGTAGTTCCCCATGTAAAAGGATTTGCCGATCCATAAAGTCTGTCGTTTGGCGAGCCTCCAAAACCTTCAGTTCCAGCATCAGTCCAACGTTGCTGGATATTGTCTTCTTTATACCCAGAAGCAGTGTTTGCGTCATCGTTGTCCACAACGACTTCATTTTTCTGCCAGTCTCTTTCTCGCGGCGAGAACACACTGGCTCCTGCATTTTCCAACATAGGCATCAGATACGGCACAACAATAGTTTGCGTAAACAAGTCCTCATTGGTGCCGAACAGCCGTGGGCGTTGCCATTCCCATTCGTTCTTTTGCAGGTTATAATATTTGCCATGACTTGCCCATATTGCGAAATGCCTGCCCAGCAGGCCCTTTTCCGGAGTCCATTGTCTTGAGACATTTGTCACCCATTGAGGTCCGCGATAGTCTATTTCTTCGGCATCCTTTTTCTCTTTTTTGTTCGATGTACTTGCCGGCAAAACGGTTTCCTTATCCTTTACGGCATGTTTATGACTTCCGCAAGAGCACAACAAGGCAACCACACCGGCTATTATAATTTTTTTATTCATCTCAATAATTCAGTCTAAATTCCCAACAAGAAAGTTCTCGGGCTTTTTCCCCTTGAAATCCTTGAAGTAGAGCTTTATCTCCCTCATGTCGGCATCGAGGTTGCCCGAGGGGATAAGTTTCTTTGTACAGCGGATAAGTTTCTTTTCGTAGTCAACGCCATAGAGTAGGATAGGGAGCCCAGCCTTTAAAGCTATGAAATAGAACCCCTTTTTCCAGTCCTCTACAGGCTTTCGTGTTCCTTCCGGCGTGATGCAAAGCTTGAAGCTGTCTCTTTTTCGTGCCGTTTCCGCAAGGTTGTCCGTCATGCTCGTATGCTTTGAGCGCCACACGGGAATTCCGCCAATATGCTTGAAGAACACCCCGAGAGGCCAGAAGAACCATTCTTTCTTCATCAGGAAATTAATACGAAAGCCCTCTGCGCGCATATACAGCTGTCCGATTACGAAATCCCAATTACTGGTATGTGGAGCAAGACAAATGATGAATTTTTCAGGATGGTCAACTGTAACTTCTTTCTTCCATCCCATCCGGCTATAAAGTAGCCACCGGCAAAAATTTTTTGTCATATTATAAATAATTAGCCTTGCGAGCTGACAGGCATGCCGATATCAAGACACGTCTGCCAGCTCGTAAGGCTTGAATTTTAATTTGTTAAAGATTAGAGATCTGGTCAATTATTTCATTCACCTGTCCGTTGAAATTCTTTGAAAAGTCTGAGAAATACTTCTTTGCAGGCAATCCCGGTTCTACATGTGATATTCTGCACACATAGTCGTGGTGTATCGACAGGATTGTATGCATAAGTGCCTTTACGTTTTCCTCGTCCTTGTTTCCTCCATACAGAGATGTTGCCACACACTCAGCGAAAAGTTCGCTGCATATATAATTCACTCTTTTCTTAATGTCTCTTTTGCTTGCCATGTTTTCAATGTTTTAGTTATAATAAGTTGCATTTGCGAGACAAATATATGAATTATTTTTATTACAGAAAAATTTTATCGCTTTTTTTACTGATATTTTTGTTCTTCCTAAGTTTGGAGTAATAATTATATTCAAGTTTCTTGATTTAGTTCTTTATTTTCATATTCCATGAATATGTAAAAGTTTTTTGTTTCCCCTCAAAAACACGCCGTGCTGTTGACAGTTGACAGTTGAC
>DCBP01000045.1 GCA_002314055.1 Prevotella sp. UBA1104 | reverse complement strand
CTATGCATTTAACGGAAGAACCCGTTTTTTTTATAATATTTCCCTTCTTTATTCTCCCTTCTTCATTCTTCATTCCCAAATTAGTTTAGTAGCAAGTCTGTTGAACGCAGAATTTTCGAAAAACTTTGTTTGGCAACATTTTTTTTCTTACTTTTGTCGGAGTATGGAAAAACTGACGAAACTTTATACAGAATATACGGGCAGCAAACCTGCCAATATACAGAAGATTGCGGGGGCGGGAAGCAACCGCGAGTATTACAGGTTTACCGATGATAATGGCAAAACCATTATTGGTGTCGTTGGTACGAGCCGCGACGAAAACCACGCCTTTATCTATCTTGCACGCCATTTTCGGGAGATGAAACTGCCAGTGCCTCAGGTGTTGGCTGTTGCCGATGACGAACTGCGCTATCTGCAGACCGACCTCGGGGCGACGTCGCTCTATGATGCCATCCGGGGCGGACGAGAGGCTGACGGTAGATACAACCAGATGGAAAAGCAACTGCTTGTGAAGACAATTCGTGAGCTGCCGGCAATACAGATGCAGGGCGCAAATGGATTGGACTGGTCTAACTGCTATCCGCAGCCGGAATTCGACGTAGATAGTGTATTGTTCGACCTCAACTATTTCAAGTATTGTTTCCTGAAACCAACGGAACTCGATTTTCACGAACTAAAACTGGAAGCAAACTTCCGTCTCTTTGCCAAAGACCTTACGGCGGAAAAAACCGACAGCTTCCTGTATCGTGACTTCCAGGCTCGCAACGTGATGATAGACACGCAAGGTAATCCTTGTTTCATAGATTTTCAAGGCGGACGCAAGGGGCCATTCTATTACGATCTTGCCTCCTTCCTGTGGCAGGCATCGGCAAAATATCCTTATAAGCTGCGTCGTGAACTCGTTTACGAATACTATAACTCGCTGAAGAACTACATCGAAGTGCCGTCGGTAAGGCATTTTGTGGAGCGCCTCAGTTTGTTTGTACTCTTCCGCACGCTCCAGGTGCTCGGAGCATACGGCTTCCGTGGATATTTCGAGCGCAAGAAATATTTTATCGAGAGTATTCCGGCAGCGATGCAAAATCTCAGGGAACTGCTTCAGCTTGATGTCTTCCCATATCCTTATATGATAGATATGCTGAAGCGGCTCACAGAACTGCCACAGTTTGCTCCCAAGAAAGTGGAGGAGAAGACGAGAACCGACGGACTGAAGACCGTCGAGAAGAAAGTGTACGACAGTCATCCGCAGGACGGACCGGCTACTTTCTCTAAGTATGACGGACGGGGACCGCTCGTGGTCAGGGTGTTCAGTTTTTCGTATAAAAAAGGAATCCCCGAGGATGAGTCGGGCAATGGCGGAGGCTACGTGTTCGACTGTCGCTCCACTCACAATCCGGGGCGCTATGAACCGTATAAAAAGCTCACGGGACTTGACGAACCCGTAATCCGTTTCCTTGAAGACGATGGCGAGATACTCACCTTCCTCGACAGCGTCTACAAACTTGCCGATGCCCATGTGGCGCGCTATATCCAAAGGGGATTCACCGACCTCATGTTCTCGTTCGGCTGTACCGGCGGTCAGCACCGCAGCGTGTATTCTGCCCAGCATCTGGCGGAACATATACATAAGAAGTTTGGCATTGAGGTGAGGATACTCCATAGGGAGCAAGGGATATCCCAAGTGTTGAAAGCAAAATAAAAAAAGAGAATCATTCGTGTTAAGTCATCGGATGATTCTCATATTTTTTATATCATTATTGCCACTATCACTACTACAGAAACAATTTCGGCAAGGAGACACGTGCGGATACTGAAGAGCATATCGCTGTATGTCATTTGTCGTGGGTTTGATCCAATAAAAGGTTTATAGAAAAGTTCACCGAAATAATCATGCGGTCCACCGAAACGGCAGTGGAGCAAGGCAGACAGAGCCGCTTCCGGCCAACCGCTGTTTGGCGAGGCATGGCAGCGAGAGTAATGCCAAGTCTGCTTGGTATAGTAAGCTAGTGAGCGATGGGGAAGCAAAGGATAAAGTCTGACATATATCCATCCCACTAAAATCAAGAGCATGGCTGTGATACGCGCCGGGATGAAGTTGGCAATGTCGTCGATATGTGCTGCCCAGCAGCCAAAGTTCTTGTATCGCTTGTTCTGATAACCAATCATAGAGTCGAAGGTGTTGATCATCTTATACGTCAGCATCCCCGGCACACCAAGCACGGAGAACCAGAAGAGGGGAGCAATGACGCCATCGGAGAGATTCTCGGCAAGCGTTTCCAAAGCAGCTGTTGCCACCTCCTGATGCGACAGCCGTTGAGTGTCGCGCCCCACTATGCGAGCCACCTGTTGTCTGCCGTCGTCGAGACTGCGGCTGAGAGCCTGGAACACCATCTTCACTTCGCGGCGCAATGTTTTTCCGGCAAGACAGAAGAATACAAGGACAGACATCAGCAGATACGAGAGCAACACAAAGCACCAGTTGACTCCATGCAGTTTGTCGATTGAACAAAGCCGGAGCCATGCAAAGAGAACCGTTGTAGCGAGGAACAAGAGCAGAATGCTGCCTACGGTAAATACAGCACCTTTAGCTTTTCTGTGTTTCCCTCTGTTGAGCAGGTGTTCTCCCCAGGCAATCCATTTCCCCATATACACTATGGGGTGGGGGAGACGGGAGGGGTCGCCGAACATCATATCGAGAATCCATCCAGTTAGCAAACTTGCCAGGAGTGTATGATTAAAAAGAAACATTATAATGCAGTCCATATTCTTAAAGCCTTAATCAGTTTGTCGTCTTCGTCTCTCGTTTGTACGGCAATGCGAAAATGCTTCTCCGAGAGACCGTGGAAATTGCTTGCGTCGCGTATCAGAATACCATGTTCCCTTACGAGCCATTCCTTCAGAGAATGGGCATTCGATGAGGGGAGTTCACATAACAGCATATTTGAATCCGACGGAAAAGTCTTTATTCCCATTTCTCCAATCAGTTCAGCCACGCGCTTCCGCTCCTTGCAGAGGGCAGCGGCATCGATATGATATTCATGTTGGTTTTCTATGAGATAAATGCCCGCCTTCAGAGCAAGAGCATTAACCGACCACGGCATGCGCCACCTTCTCACACTGTCGAGAATTCCCTTGCTACCCACAGCATATCCCAAGCGTATGCCTGGAATACCGAAGTCCTTGGTCATGGAACTGATGAGCAGGACATTGCCGAGTTTTACGGCATCCTCTGCCCTTATGGTCCTCTTTTCGGTATATGCCGAATAGCTCTGGTCGATGATGAAGACAGTTCGCGGATTACTATTTATTATATTATATAGCGAATCATAATCCATCGCAGAGCCTGTGGGGTTATTGGGGTTGCACAGCCATACCGCATCTTTATTCCCAAGAGAACCGATGCCTTCAAGAGAAGATATGCTCCTCGTCTCACAACCGTACATCATGCATGCATCGGCATATTCGGCAAAAGTGGGTTGCACGATATGTACCACCTTGTCGCTCAAACTTTGGGCGATGAGATATATAGCTTCCGTGGCGCCGTTGGTAGCCATTATGCAGTCCGTCTCGATGCCGAGCCTTGCAGCTATCGCTTTCTCCAAGGATATTGGCGTAGGTTCGGGATAACTGGTGATAGCCTCCAGATTGGAGGCAAGGAAGGCGAAGAGCCGCGTATGAGAGAAGTGGTTGAAGATATTTGTGGAGAAATTAATCTCCACGTTATTATATTTAAATAAGTCGTCGCCGTGTCCGTAAATCATGATTGTATAATTTTAATCAGTCTGTCGATGTCAACATACTTCCTCACGTGAGATGCAAGTAAATCGTATTGACGGTTTTTAAATTCCTCAACACTTTCTGTTTTCACGTTATGCTTCCCTTTAGAATACGGTTCAAGGATAAAATCGATAACCGCTCCATTGTCGAGAAATCCGTGGATGTAAGTTCCGATACAATGTTCTGCCATTACAACCTTTTCTGTCTTTCCTCCAGCTTTGTCGGATTGTTCAGAATACACGGTATTGCCCTGGTGAATCTCGTAGCCTTTACATTCCGCCCCGTTGAAACGGAAAGAAACCTGTCTTGTCACTTTGTCGTGTTTCATCACCGTCGTCGTGTCGAGCAGTCCCAGTCCTGGCAGTTGTGGCACGCTCCCTTCCACTCCGTCAGGATCGGCAACAGTTTGTCCGAGCATTTGGAAGCCACCGCAGATACCGATAACAGTCTTCCCCTCTTTGTGAGCTCTGATGATAGCCTGTGCCACACCGTTACGCCTCAGTTCGTAGAGGTCGTCGAGTGTTGCCTTCGTGCCGGGCAGGATAATGATGTCTGCCTTTTCGATGTCAGAAATATTGTTGGTGTAGAATAGGTTTACGCGACTGTCGCGTTCCATCACGTTGAAATCCGTGAAGTTAGAGATATGGCGGAGCAGAACTACGGCGATGTTCACCTTGCCAAGAGACAGCGAATGGATTTTCCTTTCCAGTTCCACGCTGTCCTCCTCTTCGATAACTATATCCCGGAACATCGGTACAATGCCAAGCACCGGTACGCCGCACAACTCCTCAATCATCCTCTTTCCCTCGTCGAAGAGACGGATATCGCCGCGGAACTTGTTAATAATAATTCCCTTAATCCGCTTTCTGTCGTCGGGTGTCTGCAGCATCACACTACCATAACACGAGGCAAACACGCCGCCGCGGTCGATATCTGCCACGAGGATAACATCAGCCCCGGCATGGCGAGCCATAGGCATGTTCACGAGATCTGAGTCGCGCAGGTTAATCTCCGATATACTGCCTGCTCCCTCCATGACAATCGGGTTGTAATGGCTCGACAGACGGTCGAAGGCGGCATTTACGGCAGAGCGCAGTTCTTCCCGTCCTTCCTTACGGAAATAGGCGTAAGCAGAGCGGTTGCCTATAGGCTTGCCGTTTAGCACCACTTGAGTGGTATGTTCCGAGTTGGGCTTCAGCAAGAGTGGGTTCATGTCTGTGGAGCATGGCAGACCAGCCGCCTCCGCCTGAACTGCCTGCGCCCGTCCGATTTCCAGTCCGTCGGGCGTGGCAAAAGAGTTGAGTGCCATGTTCTGTGCTTTGAAAGGAGCCGGCTGGTAGCCCTTTTGCAGAAAGATTCGGCATAGAGCCGTGGCGAGTACGCTTTTGCCCACATCGCTGCCCGTTCCGGCAAGCATAAGTGGATGAAGATATTTCTTGTTCATAATAAGTGGTTATGTGTCAGTCTGCATTGTTTCCAAATCATCTGCAAAGGTAATACGTAATTTCTTTTCTGTCAAAAATGATACGCTTTATTTTGTTGCCGTATAATATTGCTTTTACTGGTTTATTCTCTTTCCTGTTGATTTTGGTGGCATGAAACGGGGGATGGGAACATATGAGGACTTGTTTGTTTTTTCTTTGCAATATTTTTGTAAATCGCCATATATGGAGTAACTTTGCATGCTGAATTTAGAAAATAAAGAGAACTTTTTTAAAGATGCAACGATATTTTATATATTTAAGCTACGACGGGACAAACTACCACGGTTGGCAGATACAGCCAAACGGCAATTCCGTTCAGGAGGAGATGCAGAAGGCTCTCTCTACAATTTTGCGCCGGCAAACAGAGATTGTTGGCGCCGGGCGCACGGATGCCGGGGTGCATGCCCGGGTGATGGTGGCTCATTTTGATATGGAGCAGGAGATAGACTGCCGACAGCTCGCATACAAGCTCAACAGACTTCTGCCGAGAGACATCAGCGTGAGCAAGGTTATTCCCGTTGATGCTGACATGCATGCAAGGTTTAGTGCCGTGAAGCGCACTTACTATTATTATATTCATACAAGCAAGAATCCTTTCCAAAGGTTCTATTCCTGTGAACTGCATTACGACCTCGACTTCCCGCTCATGAACGAGGCTGCCGCATACCTGTTGGAATGTAGCGACTTTGCCGCTTTCTGCAAGGTGCATACCGATGTGAAGACTACAATATGCCGCGTGACAGAGGCTCGATGGATTGACGACGGTAACGGTTGCTGGCATTTCGTGATTTCGGCAGACAGGTTCCTCCGCAACATGGTGCGCGCCGTAGTCGGAACGCTCGTGGATGTGGGGAGACACAAGATTTCTCTGGAACAGTTTAAGGTTATTGTTGCTGGAAAAAACCGCAGCAATGCAGGTGAGAGTATGCCCGGTAATGCGTTGTTTTTAGAAAACGTGGAATACGTTTTATAAAAACAATTAGGAATTAGGAAAGAGGAATTAGGAATTAAATGCCTGTCTTATGAAAGATGATAATGTCGTTCGTGAAAAGTCAAGAGCTTTTTCGATACGTATAATAAACCTGTATAAATACTTGATTAATGAAAAAAAAGAATTTGTTTTATCTAAGCAGCTGTTACGGAGTGGTACAAGTATAGGGGCAAATATAGCAGAAGGAATTTGTACTTTCAGCAAGAAGGATTTCCTTTCAAAATTATACATTTCTTTTAAGGAATGTGTTGAGACTGAATACTGGCTTGATTTGTTATATTCAACAGATTATATGACAAAGGAACAATTTGATTCAGTGAATGCAGACTGCGTTGAACTTCGTAAAATATTAAGTAGTATTACCAAAACAACAGCAGAAAATTTAAATATAAAATAAAATTATTAGGAAGGTCGACATAATTAGGAGTATTAATTCCTAATTCCTCTTTCCTAATTCCTAATTAAAAAAAACATGTGGTTAATATTAGCTTTTCTTTCAGCGACACTTTTGGGGTTTTATGATTCTTTTAAGAAAGAGTCGCTGCGCGACAATGCCGTTATTCCGGTGTTGTTTCTCAACACGCTATTTGCGTCGTTGATATTTTTGCCGTTCATAATCCTGTCGTATAATACGACAGTGCTCGACGGCAGCATCTTTCATGTTGCCCAGGGCGGATGGGCGGAACACAAGTATATAATAGGCAAGAGCATCATCGTGTTGTCGTCGTGGATATTCGGATATTTCGGAATGAAGCATCTGCCACTCACGATAGTCGGTCCGATAAACGCCACGCGCCCCGTTATGGTGTTGGTGGGAGCCTTGCTCGTGTTTGGCGAAAGACTCAATGTGTATCAGTGGATTGGAGTAGCACTTGCCGTTGCATCGTTCTTCATGCTCAGTCGTAGCGGAAAGAAGGAGGGAATAGACTTCAAACATGATAAGTGGATATATTTTATCGTGCTTGCTGCCGTGCTCGGGGCTGTCAGCGGACTGTACGACAAGTATCTCATGGCTCCGCGAGAGAGTGGGGGAGTGGGACTAAACAGTATGATGGTGCAGAGCTGGTATAATATCTACCAGTGTTTCATGATGCTCATAATGCTGATAATCATGTGGTGGCCAAAGCGCAAGACTACAACACCGTTCCACTGGCATTGGGGGATAATACTGATAAGTGTCTTCCTGAGTGCTGCAGATTTCGTTTATTTCTATGCCCTGAGTTTCCCGGATGCAATGATCAGTATCGTATCGATGGTGCGCAGAGGTAGCGTAATCGTGTCGTTCCTGTTTGGAGCGATGTTGCTTCACGAGAAGAATCTGAAGAGTAAGATGGTAGATCTCTTCCTTGTTTTGCTCGGTATGGTATTCTTGTATATCGGAAGTAAATAAAGGAAAAAAGTAAAGAAATTAAAGAAACGATAGATGGAGTAAGCAGCTCTTATCTTCGTTTCTTTCCGAAAAGTTCAGAATGGGATCCCAACCGCAAAAGTTCAATAATCTCGTCGTCTACCCAAATCAGCAAAAAGTCGTCTTCGATGTGACACTCCCAACACCCTTTATAATCACCTTTCAAGATATGTGGCTTGAATTGTGCAGGTATTGGTTGTTCTTGTTTCAACTTATTTACAATACAAAGCAATGCTTCCATTTTGGAAGCTTGCTTTGAATATTTCTTTAAGTCTTTTTTAAACTTGGTTGTAGGGAATACTTCTTTCATACCCCACAAGATTTTAGCATCGCCTCAACGCTACTTGTATCAATAGCTCCTTCTTTAGCCCATTTCTCTCCCCTTTTATAAGCCTCGATATGTGTATAGGCTTCTTTAATTGCTTCTTTTGTTTCATCGTCAAGACTGCAGAGGGATTCTTTTTCAGACTTTTTTCTCTTTGCTAATCGTGCAACATAAGAATTCACTTTGTCTACAAATTCCTCCAAACTATACCCGACGGGAACATTATATTGTAAATTAACTGTCTGCATATTCCTGTTTTTATAATTATAAATTGTGAAAGTACCTACAGTGTTTTGCTATAGATTATCATGGCGCAAATATACGCATTTTTCTTTTATATTGCAATACATACAAAAGAAAAACGACAATGAACATGAAAAAAGAACAACTGTATCCGAGGGGAAGTGGAACTACTCCATCATCATTGAACTAAAATAACATATATAAACGCAAAAAGTTTTGAATTTTGCTTTTTATGTAGTAATTTTGCAACGATTTATAAAAAGATAAAAACAAATATTTTATGTCTCAAAACATATTCAAGGGACTTGGAATTGCCCTTATAACACCTTTTACTGCTTCGGGGGCTGTAGATTACACGGCGCTGAAGAAGTTGATAGAGTATCAGCTGAAGAATGGTGCAGACTTCTTCTGTATCCTTGCTACAACTGGTGAAACGCCAACTCTTACAGAGGATGAAAAGCAGAGAATCAAGGATTTGGTAGTAGAAGTAGTTGCCGGAAGAGTGCCAATCCTTATCGGTTGTGGTGGTAACAATACGGCAGCCGTTGTGGAAGAACTCCATACGCGCGACTTCTCCGGAATCGACGGAGTGCTTAGTGTTTGTCCTTATTACAACAAACCATCGCAGGAGGGCTTGTATCAGCATTTCAAGACTATTGCTGCTGCCACGGATATGCCTGTGGTTCTCTATAACGTGCCTGGCAGAACGGGTGTAAACCTAAAGGCTGAAACTACAGTGCGCCTTGCCCGCGACTGCAAGAATATCGTTGCTGTGAAGGAGGCAAGCGGCAGCTTGGAACAGATTGACGAGATTATAAAGAACAAACCAGATTCGTTTGACGTAATAAGTGGCGATGATGCACTTACTTTCCCAATGATAGCATGTGGAGCCGTAGGTGTGATTTCCGTTATCGGAAATGCTCTGCCAAAGGAGTTTTCGCGCATGCTCCGACTGGAGCAGAACGGCGAGTTTGAACCGGCACGCAAGATACACCACAAGTTTACCGACCTGTTCAACCTTCTCTTCGTAGACGGCAATCCGGCAGGAGTGAAGGCAATGCTCCATGAGATGGGAATGATTGAAAACGTGCTTCGTCTTCCGCTCGTGCCAACCCGCTTGACAACGATGCAGAAAATCAGTGAGTGCCTGAAGTTCAGAATCTAAAGATTATTTAAGTTTTTGATTTAGTTCTTCCCCTCCCCCGCCTCCTCATTAGATAAAATCTTCACGCTCGGAAGAATAAGCAAGCTTTTTCTTCTCTCGCTTAATCGGATTTTTCCAGGGGCGGAGTAGTTACTCCATAACATATGTAGTTAGATTTTGTTAGCAACAAACAGTGGAACATATTATATGTTAGTAAAAAACATAAGTAACTAATCAGAATTAATTTAATATAAACGACAATAGAGATAATAGAAGACAATGTTGTCTATTGTTGTCTCTATTGTCGTTTATATATTTCATTTGATTTATAAATTTATTTTTGAACATTTACTTA
>DCBP01000067.1 GCA_002314055.1 Prevotella sp. UBA1104 | reverse complement strand
TACATCTTTTTGATATTGTCTTACTGTCCGCATGGAAAATCCGTGATATCTGTGTAATCTGCGGGAAAATAATATCACTCCATTTTCCGGAAGAACCTCTTTTTAATATATCCTTTTTAATATATCCTTCCCAATATATCCTTTTTTATATACAAGGCTATCTACTCCCCTCCCCCAGGGGAGGGGGAAGCCGCCTAATGGCGGCGCGGGGGAGGGGCTGTAGTTGAGAGGCTGTTGTTGAGAGGCTGTAGTTTTGTTGAGAGGCTTACATCTCCGTCAGATGCATGTCGCCCTTCTCCGCCAGTGCGATGTGCATGGCGAAGGCCTTGCTGAGGTTATGGCGAGTCTGTCCCATCTTGGCATGCTCCAGATAAGCGCGGAGGATAGGACGGTAGTCAGGGTGAGCACAGTTTTCGATGATGAGATGTGCTCGTTCGATAGGACTCTTTCCTCGCAAGTCGGCAACGCCCTGTTCCGTTACGATAACGTTCACGTCGTGTTCCGAGTGGTCCTGATGGCTCACCATAGGTACGATGCTGCTGATGAGGCCGCCCTTAGCCGTAGACGGACAGGTGAAGATACTGATATATGCGTTGCGCTCGAAGTCGCCGCTTCCGCCGATACCGTTCATCATCTTCGTACCGCTGATATGCGTAGAGTTGGCATTGCCGTAGATGTCTACCTCGATAGCCGTGTTGATGGCTATTACGCCCAGTCGGCGTATCACTTCTGGAGAGTTGGAGATTTCGCTCTGACGCAGAGTAATATGGTCTTTGAAATAGTTCATATTGTCGTATACCTGCTTCAAGCACTCGTTTGAAACTGTCAGCGAGCAAGCCGATGCGTCTTTCACTCTGCCTTCGAGCATCATAGCCACAACGCTGTCTTGCATCACCTCGGTATATACGTTGAAGTCGGGCACGCTCTTTTCCTTGCCCAGTGCTCCGAGGATGGCATTCGCCGTACTGCCCACACCGCTCTGTAGCGGCAGGAACGATGAAGGGATGATACCGCGCTTCATGTCGCCTATGAGGAATTCAGCCACGTTGTGGCCTATCTGGTCGGTAATAGGGTCGCTGTCCTTAAAGGCGCGGGCCTCGTCGGGCAAGTCGCACTCTACGACACCTACAATCTTCTTGGCATCGATTTCCACGTAAGGTTTGCCGATGCGGTCGCCGACGTTTACGATAGGTATAGGCTGGCGCATTGGCGGATCGAGAGGTTCGTATACGTCCTGTATGAATTTTGCGTCTTTGCTATGGAAGGCATTGAGCTCAAGGATTACATGTTTTGCAAGACGTGCCACCGTAGGACTGATGCCGCCGGCAGCGGTAAGATAAGCCTTGCAGGTATCCCCGTTCTCCTCTATGTCGCAAACCTCAAGGATAGCCCAGTCGATGTCGCCATAGAAGCCATAGCGCAGTTCCTGTGCCATGTGGCTCAGATGGATGTCGTTGTATGCTATCTCTCCCAGGTTTACGCTTTTGCGGAACGAAGGGTTGGTGGTATAAGGTGCGCGGTATTTTATGGCGTGGGCTTCGGCGAGCACTCCGTCGGTGCTTTGTCCGGTAGATGCTCCGGTAAAGATGCTTACCTGGAATTCTCTTCCGGCATCGTGTTCTGCTGTGGCGATTTTCGCCAGTTCACGGGTTACTGCCTTTGCCGTACCGGCAGGTGTGAAACCGCTGAGTCCCAAAGTGTCACCATTCTTGATAAGAGCGGCTGCTTCTGCCGCTGTCATGCGTGTGTAAGCCATAATGATATGTTTTTGTTTTTAATATTTAGGGTTAAGGCTTGTTCCTGTCGTATTCACCGTGAAGGTGGTTTTCGTGTGAACAGCCATGCAAATGTATGAATTTTTAAATGAATATCTTATTTTTGACTGATATTTTTGCTGTTTTCTCTTTTTCCTTTCTTTTTTTCCTTTGCTTTGAGGCGTTTTTAATGTAGCAATGTGCTGCATTTGTTCATTTTTGAATCTTCATTTCTTAAAGGAAGGGGCGAACAGTTAATATGAATGATATTATTATAAATGTGGCTTATGGCTATTGCAAAGTTGTGGGATTTGACTTAACTTTGCATCGTTTTTAAAAATTTAATTATCATGAAAGACAAGAATTGTGATTTTTTTAAGGTTCGTGCTTACGGACGCACGGAATTGGCTCAGATGTACAGTCCTAACATTACGGCGCAGGCGGCTTACTACAAGCTGATGCGATGGATACGGCTTTCGCCGGAGCTGTCGCGACGCTTTATAAAGAACGGCAAACCGTCGAGGACGCGCTTCTTCACTCCTGAAGAGGTGAGATTTATCGTTGGCATTCTTGGTGAACCTTAAAATTCGTAATCATCTTCGGCATCGGGGTTCTTGATGATGTCTTCAAGGCATTCTCTTGTTTCCTCGATGCCGAATCCTCTTCCCAAGGCAAAGCGTATCAGCTTGCATGAAAGCTCGTAGTCGCTCTTTGCCTTAGTCGACTTCATTTTGGCGAGGAGCAGCGGGCGGAGCGACTCCTTTAGTTCCGAATCGTCGAAATCATCGAGAACGCGGTGGCGCACGTCTTCACTGATATGTTTCATGTAGAGAGCCTGGTCTACTTTTCGCTTTCCCCATTTGTTGTAACGTATCTTGTCGTTGGCAAAAGCGCGGGCATAGCGTTCGTCGTCGATGTATCTGCCTTTTACGAGGGCTGCAACGATGCGTTGCCGGGCATCTTCGCCGATACCCCATCGTTCCATCTTTGTAATCATCTCAAAGGAGCAGTGTTCTGCTCTTGAGCATAGCGCTTCAAGCTTTCGCTGCGCTTCTTGTTCTGTTATTTCTTTTTTCTGCATTTTTTTCTGGGAGGTCTAAGAGTTCTGGGAGTTCTGGGAGTACTGGGAGTTATGGGAGTTATGAGAGTTATGGGATAACTCCCAGCTATTAAAATTTAAATTCTTCTTGCCACAGTATTCCTGTCTTTTCCGAAAATATCTTTTTCAGTATGCACCTCGTCGTATCCCATTTCGCGGAGCATATCTTCAGTTTCCCGGGCATAGCGTTCGTTTATCTCGAAATAAAGTTTGCCGCCATGCTTTAGAGCCTTCTTTCCGTATAGGGCAATGCTGCGGTAGAAAAGAAGAGGGTCGCTGTCTGGCACGAAGAGAGCCTGATGAGGTTCATGGGCAAGCACATTCTCCGACATGTCGTTTCGCTCGCTGTCGCAGATGTAAGGCGGATTGCTCACTATGGCATCCCACAGCTCCACGTCTGCCGGTGGAGTGAGCGCATCCTGAAGCTTAAAGTCAACCTTTGCACCGAGCCTTGCGGCATTTCCTTTGGCGATGGCAAGGGCGTCGCTCGATATGTCCCATGCCGTTACTCTCGACAGTCGGGTGTCGAGGGCGAGGGTAATGGCAATACAGCCGCTGCCGGTTCCGATGTCGAGGATGTCGGCACCGCTGTCTGCCGCCGTTCCACTGTTTGCCGGGGTATTGATGTCGCCGGCAACGAGGGAGCATAGCTGTTCCGTTTCAGGACGGGGGATGAGAACTCCCGGTTCTACATGGAATGTTCTGCCGGCAAACGGAGCCTTGCCCGTAACATACTGCAGCGGTTCCATCTCTTCCAGTCTCTCCACGGCATCGGAAAGCCGCTGGTTGTCGGCTGCCGTAAGGCGGTCGAGTTCTCCGCAAAGTATGTCGGCAAGAGTAAATCCGAACATGTCTTCTATGAGCGCCCGCGACATTGCCTTTGCCTCGCGCTCGTCGTAAACGCCGGCAAGCCGGTGGCATATTTCATTATAAGTCATCTGGTAGTGAAATGATTTTGTTTTGCAAATTTATCTTATTGTATAATGACTTACAAACATAATCGCCGATATTTTTATAATGAATGCGAAAAAAATATTAACTTTGCAGTTGAATAGAGTTTTATACATTTTAAAATATAAAATACAACTATATATATGGAAGAAAAGCATTTCAAGCGTACCACAGTTACGGCTGCCTTGCCGTATGCCAACGGTGGTGTGCACATCGGGCACCTTGCCGGTGTCTATGTGCCTGCCGATATCTACGTGCGCTACTTGAGACTGAAGAAACAGGAGGTGATGTTTATTGGCGGTAGCGACGAGCACGGCGTGCCCGTTACTATCCGTGCACGCAAGGAGGGTATCACCGTACAGGAGGTGGTTGACCGCTACCATAACTTGATCAAGAAATCCTTTGAGGAGTTCGGTATTTCTTTTGATATCTACAGCCGCACTACTTCGAAGATTCACCACAAGTTCGCTTCCGACTTCTTCCGCACGCTCTATGACAAGGGCGAGCTGATAGAGAAGACCGAGGAGCAGTTCTGCGATGAGGTTACGGGGGAGTTCCTTACCGACCGCAATATCGTGGGCACCTGTCCGCGATGCGGAGCCGAAGGGGCTTACGGCGACCAGTGTGAGAAGTGTGGCGCTACGCTCTCGCCAGATGAGCTTATCAACCCTACGAACAAGAACAACCCGGGACACGGACTCATAAAGAAGGCCACAAAGAACTGGTATCTGCCGCTTAACAAATGGCAGGACTGGCTGAAGAAGTGGATCTTAGAGGAGCATAAGGAATGGCGTCCGAATGTATACGGACAGTGCAAGTCATGGCTCGACATGGATCTGCAGCCGCGTGCAATGACGCGCGACCTCGACTGGGGTATCCCGGTTCCGGTTGAGGGTGCCGAGGGGAAGGTGCTCTACGTATGGTTTGATGCTCCTATCGGATACATCTCTAACACTAAGGAGCTTTGCGAGGCGCAGCCTGAGAAATGGGGCACGTGGCAGAAGTGGTGGCAAGACCCGTCGTCGCGTCTTATCCACTTTATCGGTAAGGACAACATCGTGTTCCACTGCATCGTGTTCCCTACGATGCTGAAGGCGCACGGCGACTATATCCTGCCTGACAATGTGCCGGCTAACGAGTTCCTCAACCTTGAGAACGACAAGATTTCCACTTCACGCAACTGGGCTATCTGGCTGCACGAATATCTCGTGGACTTCCCTGGAAAACAGGATGTACTGCGCTATGTATTGACGGCTAATGCTCCGGAAACTAAGGACAACAACTTTACATGGAAGGACTTCCAGGAGCGCAACAACAGCGAACTGGTGGGCGTTTACGGCAACTTCGTGAACCGTGCATTGCAGTTGACAAAGAAATACTGGAACGGTGTGGTGCCTGAATGTGGTGAACTCTCTGACTACGACCGTCAGACGCTTGAGGAGTTTAAAGACGTCAAGGCTAAGGTGGAGCAGCTGCTCAACGTGTTTAAGTTCCGCGACGCTCAGAAGGAGGCTATGAACCTTGCACGTATCGGCAACAAATATATCGCTGACTGCGAGCCATGGAAGGTTTGGAAGACTGATCCGAAGCGTGTGGAGACTATCTTGTATATCTCGCTGCAGCTCGTGGCTAACCTTGCCATCGCCTTCGAACCGTTCTTGCCGTTCAGCAGTGCTAAGCTGCGCAAGATGCTCAACATCGACAGCTTTGAATGGGAACAGCTGGGCGCTACCGACTTGCTCAAGCCGGGTCATCAGCTTGCTGAACCGGAACTGCTCTTCGAGAAAATTGAGGACGACGTGATTCAGCATCAGCTCGACAAACTGGAGGAGATTAAGAAGCAGAATGCTGCCGCCGCATACAAACCTAAGGACATCAAGCCTACGGTTAGCTTTGAGGATTTTGAGAAACTCGACATCCGCGTGGGCACTATAAAGAACTGCGAGAAGGTGAAGAAGGCTAACAAGCTTCTGAAGTTTACTATCGACGACGGCTCCGGCACAGACCGCACCATCGTGAGCGGTATCGCCAAATTCTACAAGCCGGAGGAGCTAGTCGGCAAGCAGGTTTGCTTTATCGCCAACTTCGCTCCGCGCAAGCTGATGGGCATTGAGAGCCAGGGTATGATTCTCAGTGCAGAGAACTTCGACGGCAGCTTGAGCGTTACACGCATCGACCGCGAAGTGAAGCCGGGCAGCTCGGTATGTTAGGAATTAGGAATTAGGAATTAGGAATGAGGAAAGAGGAATGAGGAATTAGGAATGTGAATAATTAATGACTGAAGTTTCTGTTTTAGTTTTTCCCCTCCCCCGCCTCCCCTTGCCAGGGGCGGAGCAATTACTCTTTCTGAAAAAAAACTGAGATATTTACTGGTAAATTCTGTAATGATACAGATTTTGTAATGACAAATATGTAAGGTTATGGCAATTAAAGGTAACTGCTCCGCCCCCGGAGGGGGAGGCGGGGGAGGGGAAGATTATAAATCCGAAACTTGAATTAATTAGATTGTTTTCATTCCTCTTTCCTAATTCCTAATTCCTCTTTCCTAATTCCTAATTAAAAAAACGGTGTTCGTCTCAGCGCCGTATAATGTGTAACAAAAGCGTCGCCGGATGAGACAGGCGGCATTATGGAGGAATAACTATGAAGCGTACTCGTAAGTGTTACAATGAGGAAGAGTTTGAGCTCGACAACATCTACAACGATGACGACGACCGCTCTTCAAGAGGCGGAATGTCCGCCATGTTTTATTGATTAGACCTCTATGAATAACTGAATTGGGGACAGGTGACTGGCGGAAAGGAACAGGCGCCTGTCCTTTTTTTATAAGAAGGCTCTGAGTTCTCCGAGTTCTCCAAGTTCTCCGAGTTCTCCGAGTCGTCATACTAAAAAAAAACTATGACAACAGACGAGAAATACATGCGCCGCTGCCTGCAACTTGCACGTGGCGGTATGCAGAATGCCAAACCTAATCCGATGGTAGGCGCCGTAATCGTTGCCCAAGACAGGATTATCGGCGAGGGTTACCATGTGCGCTGTGGCGAGGGACATGCCGAGGTGAATGCCTTTGCATCGGTTAAGCCACAGGATGAACCTCTGCTTAAAGAGGCTACGATTTACGTTAGTCTTGAACCCTGTTCACACTACGGCAAGACACCGCCTTGTGCCGACCTTATCATTCGCAAAGGCGTGAAGCGCTGTGTGGTGGGCAGTATCGACCCTTTTGCCAAGGTTCACGGCAATGGCATCAGAAAACTGCGCGAGGCGGGAATTGAAGTGGATGTGTTTGAAGAGAATTCTGCTTTCGGTAAATCGCAGGCTGCATCGGGGATAGTGGATGCTTGTAAGGAACTGAACAAGCGTTTCTTTACCTTCCATACTCATCACCGGCCATATATCTTGCTGAAATGGTGCAAGACGGCTAATGGCTTTCTTGACGATAACTTCAAGCCTACGCTTATCTCCACGCCTTTTACACAGATGCTTGCCCACAAGCTTCGCTCTGAATATGATGCTATCCTCGTGGGGAGGGTGACGGACGAAAGGGACAAACCTCAGCTTAACGTGCGCCATTGGGTGGGGAATGACCCGATGCGCATTGTCATCGACAGAAATAATCCGTGTTTCAATGGCTTGGACTTCAACGCTGATGTTCCACGGCAGATTGCCGAATGGCTTTATCGGGAAGGCAAACAGTCGCTTATCGTTGAGGGCGGTGCCAAGACGCTGCAGAGCTTTATTGATGCCGGGTTGTGGGATGAGATTCGCATCGAGACCGGTTCCATATCTGTAAACGACGGAACGAAGGCTCCTGCCATGCCACATTGCGTGAAACTCGTGAACAGAACGGAATATGGAGAGAATATGATTGAATATTACGAGAAGAATATATAAATCGTTTTTTCTTCCCCTCCCCCGCCTCCCCCTCTGGGGGCGGAGCAGTTACTCTTATCTGCTACAATCTTTTAAACTCCGTAATGATGAAATTATCTTTTCATTATTATCTTATGAGCTATATGGATTACGGCCTTTCAATCTTATGAGTTATAATGGTAACTGCTCCTCCCCAGGAAGGGGAGGCGGGGGAGGGGAAGAAATAAATTCCAAACTTTAAATATATAAAACATCAATAATACATTATGAAACAATTTGACTACACCACACAGGGTACTTGCAGTCGTTCTATCCACATCGAGCTGAACGACGACAATACCATCAGCAGCGTATCGTTCATCGGCGGCTGCAACGGCAATCTGAAGGGTATCGGCAAACTCGTTGAGGGTATGCCTGCCGACAAAGTTATTGAACGCTTGCAGGGCGTTACCTGCGGCTTCAAGAACACCAGCTGTCCTGACCAGTTGGCAAGGGCGTTGAAGGAGGCGATACAATAAGCTCCAGCCCCCCCCCTCCAACTCCAGCCCCTCCAACTCCCCCAAGGGGGAGAGTGCAGACCACCTGATAACTCTTAATAGTTAGTTTTTAGGTATCTTTTCTCTCCCCCCTTGGGGGAGCTGGAGGGGGCTGTAGGTTGGAGGGGACTGTAGATTGTTGGGCTCTAAAAAAAACGGGTGTATCAAGAGGAAAATCCTCAGATACACCCGGCTTCGTCTTATTTACATTCAGCCTTTATTTTCTTTGAAAACCTGTCGGCATACATTTACTCTTATTCCCAGTCTTCATCCCACATGGAGTGGCCTTTCGATGCAGGAGTAACAGTTTGGTCGGCATCGCCACCCAAAGTAAACTGGTCTTTAGAATAAATTTGGTTGCCACTAAAGTCTTTTATAAAGAGCTCTTCTTTTTTAGTGGGAGTAAGGCTTCCCGCCATCAAAGTGGCAGATTCCATAATATGTATATTAACAACAGGCTTTATATAATTCTTTTTCATTACAATGTTTTTACTTTGTTATTTAATGAGCGTCTGACCATTTATCAGAGTCAAGCGTCTGACCATTTATCAAAGTCAGACGCCTGACTCTTATTTGTTATTTTACAAATGTCTGACCGTTTATGATATATACTCCGGCAGGCAGTCTGTCGATGTCAGAAGCCTTCTCTGCCACTTTCACGCCATCAACCGAGAACACACCCTTCTTGCTTGAAAGTTTGCCGTTCATGCCGTTGTCGTAGCTGTCGAAGATAGCGTCGATACCGGTTGTGCCACGGTTGCCATCCTCTGTGATGTCGCCATAGCTGAAAGCACCGATGCGCGCATCATTTGCCTTGCCCTGGTTGTCGATGTATGCGCGATAGCCCAGAAGACTTACTTTTCCTGTAGCACGATAAAGCTTTGCCTCACCGTCTTTGGTTCCAACGAAGTAGTCGCCAGCCTGGATATCACACGGCATGTAACTTGCCTTGAAGTTAAATCCGTTTTTGTTTGCCTTCAGAGTCTTAGGCTCGATATATCCAGAGCCGATATATTCATTGTTGTTAATAGAGCGATCTTTTGACTCTTCATATGTAGAGTGCTCAAATGTTACATCGCTAATCAAGATATACTTGCGCTCGTCGGTATCATCATTATTAGTATACTTGAAGTTCTTGCCAGGCTTAACGAAGTAAGGTCTGCCGGCAACGATCCAGTGGTAGTTGTGCTGAGTGAAGAGAGCCACGTTGTCGTAAGTTTCACCGTTCACTTCAGTGTTCTGTGCAATTTCGTCAAGGCTGATAGCCCAAGCGTCGTCGCCGAAGATTCTGCGGAACTGAGTGTCGTTAATGCTGAACGGCAAGCTCAATGCAGTCCACTGCCCCGGCTGGAAGTTGTGATACAGCTCCACGTTCACCGATTGATCATACATGCCGAAATCTTCATTGTTCAGAACTTTGCTAAGGAATTGGTCCTTGCTTCCTTCCGCAGTACCTTTCTCGTCGAGGACAACTAAAGGAAGATCCATATTAGGCTTATTATCATCAACCGTTCTGTCAGCCGACCATTTGAGAGGCATAAATGCAAATCCGTTATTGCCTAGCTTAGAGCCGTTCATGAACACGAAGTAAGTCTTGCCCGCCTTCACATCGAACGAATAGCGAGTGTATGCCTTGGTTATTACGGAGTAGCCGAGAGAGCCGGCAACCACATCCGGGTCATCCGGGTAAAGCGTCTTGGCAATGTCTATTACATTCTGTCCATCCCCTCTGCTTATAGATGCCGTAGCCCCTTCAGCAGGGATATATCCAATCTTTTCAAGAAGGGAGATAGCAGTCTTGTCAGAAGCAGCGTCGATACTTCCGCAGTCTTTGATGATATCCGCATAATTGCATCTTACTGCAGCTTCGGTGTAGGTTTTGTCTCCTTGACCCTCTTGCGTATGATTCCATGCAGCGAGTTTCACAGGAGTACCCGTCTCGTCGGTGATGAACACAGGATTGAGCTTAATCTTGTTCATACCGCTCTTCTTGGCGTTTTCAGGGTCGCCATCGTATGCCACCATACCGTTCTGGATGATGTAAACGGCAATCGTTCCGCTCTCGTTAGGCTCAAACTGCAGGTAAGTACCGCGGCAAGGCACGTTGTAAGTCTGATCCTCGTTGGTTTTATCATACTTAAATGTACCGTTCACAGTCTCCGACGAAGCATTCTGCGTACCGAACGAAGCATAAGCGAAGTTGTCTACCACGCGGTTGTTACTTCCCACGGAGTCCATCTTGGAAGTCTTCCAACTGTCCACGAGCATCACGATCTTGTCAGGGTCGGTCTCGTTGATTTTGTTGTTCTTGATATACGGACGGTTCTCACCGTTCTCCCATCCACCGAAGAAAGCACGAATCTTAGTCGGGTAGTTGGTAGTAGAGATATTCTCCAGCACGTCTGGAGTGTATCCGTCGTCCATTACATAAGTAG
The DNA here is from genome assembly GCA_002314055.1 of Prevotella sp. UBA1104. Classification (GTDB taxonomy): domain Bacteria; phylum Bacteroidota; class Bacteroidia; order Bacteroidales; family Bacteroidaceae; genus Prevotella. The sequence continues at coordinate 15,414 of DCBP01000067.1, read as the reverse complement.
GGATGTCGCCGATATATAGGTCGTAGGCAGGTACCTTCTTCAGTGTTTCACCACCCTTGTATGCCGACTTCACTTCAGCATAAACCTTCAGGTAGTGCTCCTTGAAAGAAAGACTGCCGTAATTGTCTATTTTCTTTTCTCCATTGTCAAGTCTACCGTGAGTACCCTGAGTCTTTGTCTTAACCACACCAGTCTTGCTAATTTCTGCATATTCAGAAATCTCGTCGCAATTCTCGTTTACCGTTTCAGCTCCTGTCTTGATTTTTCCATCAATAGCGAAGCTCACGTTCTCGTCTTCCACCTTGCCGGTAGTCAGTGAAGGCAGCGAGCCGGAGAATCCGTTGGCATAAGCCGTGGCGGTTTCGATAGGGTTCATATCGTTTCGCTGGTTGATGAAAGCAGGGGTAAACAATATGCCATGCAGTTTGAGAGCCTCATTTGATGTGTCGTCTCCGTCGTTATACAAATAATATGTCTTGCCGGCATAGATAGGATAACGGAAACGCTTTTCGGATTTAACGTCAGCGTCGGTCACCTTGATGAACTGCTTCTCTTTGCCCTTCTCGTCTGTCAATACGATGCTGTTGTTAGCCTTGAACTTGGCATCGATGGTAACAAATCCGTTTGTGCGCGGAGTGAGCACATAGAAAGTTCCGTCTACAGGCAGACCAGTTTCCGAGTCAAGTTCTACAGGGTCGCCATATACGATAACCTTTTTGTCTACGTCACTCTCTTTAGCAATCCACGGATCTTCGGCAGTATCAGTTTTGGCATCGCCAGTTTCTACAACCTTTCCAATCCGGATGGCAAGACCAGGAATAGCATCGATGGAATATCCGCCGCTCACGGCACCGGCACCGGTGAAGACGAGTTTGCCATGTTCTTTAGCATCATCATCAGGAATGTTGTTCACGCCATTTCCTAAACTTGCTAAACCCTTCGTCGTATTAACTACAGCCCATGCAAATCTTACCCTTTCGCCAAGGTTCTTGATGATGATTCTGAATGAAGTAGTTCCTGGGTTATATATAGTCTCGCCCTCTTTCGGGGTAGCCTTAACGTTCACCACATATTCGCCCTGCGTGAGTTTCGATTTGTCTTTGATAACGAAGTCTCCGTTATCGTCGATGCTGATGCCAGCTTTAACAAGGTCATCAGGCAATGGCAAGAATGATATATCATAGTGGTTCTTGATGTCATCGCCAAGCGAGGTGGTGACTGTTACTGATGGCTGCGACGGGAATGCCTCGTCGGTGGTGTAGATAATCATAGGGTCAGGATTAACCTTGACCACAGGAGATATCTTGTCTTCCACAATGAAATCCTCGGTTATCGAGGTGGTTCCTGTTCCGTCCTCATAGTAGCCGATGTTGTATGGATACATCGTGTATGTTATCTTTGCATCCTCAGTTGTGAGGAATTCCAGGGTCCAGTCGCTATCGCGGTTGTCGCCCTTTACGCTCCAATATACAGCATATACATCTATGCCTTTGTCGGCATATTCTTTTGCTTTCTCGTCAGAGAAGTCCTTTACCTTTGCAATTTTGTTGCCGTTTCCATCCACTACAATAGGTTCATACTGTTCGGCGGCAACCGTCGGATAGTTTTCTACCCTTGCTACGCCCCATTTAAACTTGAATGTGTACTGACATCCGAACTCCTGCTTTACGGAGTTGTGGTAGAGAGTGAAAGTCTCGCCGGCTTTTCTACTAAACTTGTTGTCGTCTATTTCCGCCGTGTGAACACCGGTCACCTCGAAGCGGTTGCTCATATCAATCTTTGTTCCCTTTGTCACTTTCACGTCTTTTGGCGACGGAGAGAGATGAATCTGCATTGGGCGCGGCTTGATAAGTAGCTTGTATGAGCTTTCAACAGCGTTGTATTTATTGTTTGCAGCATTGTCGTACATGCGAGGATAAACCTGACAGAAGATATCAGCCGAAGTAGGAACCACCTTGCAGGTGTTCAGAGCATTATAGTCGGTTGTAGGCGTAACGAATTCGTTGCGCGCCTTGGTTTTGTCGAGCACGAGGCTACCCGCATCGATATTGTCTGGTCCATACATCTGCACGCCCTTTCCGTCATTAAATCTGAACAAGTTAGGATCGGTCAATGGCTGGTCGCCCCATTCCTGAAGCATTCCGGTGCCGTCGCAGTATCCCAATGGCGTGTGCATCGTTTTTCCTTCAGCTACAGGAGCAGAAGACCATGCAATCCAAAGAGGTTTGTCGTTTCCTCTGTTGTAGGCCACGGATGGCGTGATGTCGTTGCCATACTGGTCGTAAACGGTAGGGCGCATAGCAGAAATGGAATACATGCCAGTGTAAACCATCTGGCTTTCCTGTGGGAAGATGAGCTGTGGCGTTACTTTCTCGTCCACGATATTGAGCGGAAGAGAGAAGTCGGTGATATCCTCGTAGGCACCTGGATATTTTGGCGAGAAATGGAATTTCACGTTCACCGTGCCTGCTGTGTTTCCTGTTTTAATTACCGCCGTGGTGAGTTCGGCATTGCCTTTATCCAGAGAGTTATATTTATAGTCAGAAACGACAGAAGCGAGATCAGAATTGTCTATCGCTGCCGAAACGTCGAAACGCTTTGTGATGTCGAGAGTCAGATCCTTGTTGTTGTTATCCTTCGTAACGTATTCCACGAGGAATTTAGGCAGCGAGATAACGCTACCCGTTGCTGCATACCAGTTTTCTGCATACTGTTTGTTTTCTACGAATGCCGGAGCGATGCGCTTCGGGTCGTTTGGTTTCACCTTATTTAATGTGATGCGGTAAACGCCTTCGGCAGATTCAAACTGGTCTGTATAGTTGGTGGATGGTGTAGCCACGACGTGTACGTACACAATTCCAGCCGTCTTACCGGTCTCCACGTCGCCGTAGCGAGTGTTCACCCTTGTGCCTGTTACGGGATCCTCGCTATAGGTTTTTCCCTTTTCGGTCACGGAATTACCCTTTGCACCGTCTGCCGTTCCGCTCGTAAGATAATAGGAGATGTAGAAGCGGTTTGTCACCGCCACGTCTTTGTTGTCTTCGCTTTCCTGCACGATTACAGCCGGCTCAATGAATTTTGTGTCATTGAGATAAGTGGCAGGTTCGCCGGCTTCTCCATATCCCGCTTGCGAGATAAAGACATACGGCTTCACCTTTGTCTTCCCCGCCGTTCCGTCGGCATTAGCGACCAATCCTGTGAGCATCACCAAAAAGAATAGGATGATGCTCCTGAAAGCTGTGAGCTTTCCGAACAAATCTTTTTTCATTTGTAGTACCCAGTTTTTTAGTAAATAATAAAATTCTTGAATGTTTTATTTGCGGGTCGTGCCGGTCTTTTGTAGACCGGCATCCCACGTTTGAAATATTGAAATATTGTTTCGTTTTTAGCTTTAAGCGGCACTTCTTTTATGCGACTTTTTTTTACCGCTGCCGCTTTAGCTTTAGTATGTTGTGGTCATGACGACCTTTGTTTTTTCGTATCTTATTGTTGTTCCTCAGTGTAATGTTTACACATATTTTACTTTATGGGTTGCAAATATATAACATATTTGTATTCGTTGTTTCGCAATACTTTATTTTTTAATATTTTTTAAAGTTATAGTCATTAAATTGCGACATTAAATGCAGAGGTTTTGTCATTTACTGAAGTTATAGTTTGTATAAACTGTGTATTACTCCCAGCGTTTTGCCCAAACGCTCCCGGTGTTTCATATAAACGCTCCTGGTATTTAACCCAAACGCTTCCGGCGTTACTATGCTTTGTTGACGTTTAAGATGTTTCTCGGATGGTGTTCCAATATCTCGTCTCTTAGCGTATGCATGTCGATATGGGTGTAAATCTGTGTAGTTCCGATACTCTCATGACCGAGCATTTCCTGTATGGCTCGAAGATTGGCGCCGCCCTCGAGGAGTGCCGTGGCGAAGGAGTGGCGCAGGGTGTGGGGACTGATGTTCTTCTTTATTCCGGCTTCGTCGGCGAGTCGCTTTATCATCGTGTATATCATGACACGGGTGAGATGGGCACCGCGGCGGTTCAGAAATACGTAGTCTTCTTCACCGGGCTTAATGTTCATCAGATTGCGGTCGGCAAACCAAAAATGGAGCTCTCGTATGGCACTGTCGGAGATTGGCACCAGTCGCTCCTTTTTCCCCTTCCCCTTTACGCGGATAAACTTCTCGTCGAGGAATAGGTCGGAGAGATGTAGTGTAACGAGTTCCGTAACGCGTAGTCCGCAGCTGAACAGCATTTCCACGATAGCCTTGTTTCGTTGTCCTTCCCATTTCGTTAGGTCGATGGCATTCTCCATCATGTCGACCTCGGTAACGGAGAGCACTTCGGGCAGATGTTCCCCTATCTTAGGCCATTCGAGCAGTTCGGTAGGGTCCTCGTCTACATATCCGTCGGCAAGCAGATATCTGTAGAAGGCACGCACGCCGCTAAGTATTCTGCCCTGAGAGCGCGCCGTGATACCGAGGTCGACGAGGGCAGCGGCAAAGTGTTGCAAGTCTTCGAGCTTGATATTCAGCACGGGGATATTCTCCGCTTCGGCGTAGTCGAGCAGTTTCTGGAGGTCGTTCTTGTATGCAGCAAGCGTATTTTCGGAGTAGTTGCGCCCCAGTTTCAGGAAGCGCATGTATTTCCCCACAATGCCTGCATCATTAGCTTTATTGTCTGTTTGCATGTCAATAAATTCCGTAATTGTAGATTAAATGTATGAAATTAGAGATAATTTTGTACTTTTGCACAAGTGTATACTTTTATTTATATAGGCTATATACCTTATTATATATACGGTATACGCAATATAGGCGAGGCAAAGTTATAAAAAAGAAAGTAAAACAGCAATATGAAGATACAGATAATCAATGGTCCCAACCTGAATTTGCTTGGTGTGAGGGAGCCGGGCATCTATGGCAGCGACTCTTTTGAGAGTTATCTGCCGAAACTGAGGAAGCGTTTCACAGATGTGGAGATAGAATATTATCAGAGCAACGTGGAGGGCGAACTGATAAACAAGATGCAGGAAGTAGGCTTCTCGTTCGACGGCATCGTGCTCAATGCCGGAGCGTATACCCACACCAGTGTGGCGCTCCACGACTGCATTCGAGCGATAAATACGCCAGTCGTAGAGGTGCATATATCGAATGTTCACCAGCGTGAGGAATTCCGCCATCACTCGTTCATCTCGGCAGCTTGCCGCGGAGTAATCTGCGGATTCGGTCTTGACTCTTACCGGCTGGCGATTGAGGGGTTGTTGAATTAGGAATTAGGAATTAGAAATGAGGAGTTATTCGGAGTTCTCCAATTAAAAAAACAATGACAACAGAATTAGAAAACTATATCCTCTCACATAGCGATCCGGAGGGCGATTACCTCTATCGCCTCTACCGTGCCACGAATATCCATCTGCTCCACGGCAGAATGGCAAGTGGACATCTGCAGGGACGTGTGCTGAAAATGCTCGTCAGAATGGCTAAACCGAAGAATATTCTCGAAATCGGAACCTTCAGCGGATACAGTGCCATCTGTCTTGCCGAAGGACTGGAAGAAGGAGGAATGGTATATACCTTCGAGATAAACGACGAACAGGAGGATTTTACGCGTCCGTGGATAGAAAACTCACCGGTAGCCGACAAGATAAAGTTCATTATCGGCGATGCCGTGAAAGAGGCTCCCAAACTCGGCGTGGAATTCGACATGGCGTTTATCGACGGCGACAAGCGCACATATATGGAGGCTTACGAGACGGTGCTCTCATTGCTCAAGCCCGGAGGCTTCATCCTTGCCGACAATACGCTCTGGGACGGACACGTGGTGGACCACGCCTATGACAAAGACAAGCAGACACACGGCATTGAAACCTTCAACGATTTTGTGGCGAAAGACGAGAGAGTGGAAAGGGTGATGCTGCCGCTGCGCGACGGACTGACCTTGATTTACAAAAAGTAAAAATTGAAGTGCAGATACGTAAAAAACGCAAATGACGAATTATTTATTATCAGCGTAATCCGTATAACAATAAAATTTTATACTTTTGCAGCGATATGTCACAGAAGTTAATCCAAAGCCAAGAGCAAAAGGCTATACAGACGCAGAAACTCACTCAGCAGCAGATGCTTGCCGTGAAAATGCTCGAAATGCCGATTACGGAACTGGAACAGAACGTTCAAGCCGAAATCGACGATAACCCTGCTATGGAAGTAACAGGAGCGGATGACGCTGCTTTCTCTGACAACACTCCGGCCATCGACGATGCTACGGGAGGAGAGACGACACCGGAGATGCAAGAAATGTCGGAAACGGAAAAAGAAGAACGCCAGTCGGCTCTCGACGAAGCTCTCTCGAATATCGGAATGGACGACAGAATGTCTGACTCAGACTCGTCAACATTCTATAGCGGAACGAACAACGACAATGCCGACTATGAGGAGATGATATACGGAGAACAGACTTCCTTCTATGACAGGCTAAAGGAACAGATGGGCGAAATAGAGCTTACCGACAAGCAACAGCAGATAATGGAGTATGTTATAGGGTCGCTCGACAGCGACGGACTGCTGCGGAAATCTGCCGACAGCATCTGTGACGAACTCGCCATATACCACAACATCGACTGCACGGAAGATGAAGTGAAACAGATGATAAAAATTCTTCAGACCTTCGATCCTGCAGGAATCGGGGCTGGAAACCTGAAAGAATGTCTGTTGCTGCAAATAAGGAGAAAGCCCAAGACGAAGATTACGGAACTCATGGAAACAGTGATAAAAGACCATTTCGACGAGTTCATGAACAAGCGCTGGGACAAAATCGTAAGGCAGACGGAAATGAACGAGGCAACAGCCGAAAAGGTGCATGCCGAACTCCTCCGGCTTAACCCGAAGCCGGGAGCCTCGCTCGGGGAAACCGAGGGAAAGAACATGCAGCAGATAACGCCAGACTTTATCGTGGATACGGCAGACGACGGTACCGTGTCGTTCTATATCAACAACGGACATATACCGGAACTCTCCGTCTCACCGTCGTTTACGGAACTTATAAAAGGATACAAGGAAAATAAAAAGTCGATGTCGAGACGCGACAAGGAAGCCCTGTTGTATGCCAAGGAGAAAGTAGACCGCGCACAGGGATTCATCGATGCCGTAAAGCAGAGGCAGCAAACCATGCGTCTCACCATGAAGGCAATAATCGACATACAGCGCCGCTTCTTTCAAGATGGCGACGAGAGCGACATAAAGCCGATGATACTTCAAGACGTTGCCGACCGCACGGGGCTCGACAAATCTACGATCTCCCGTGTAAGCAACATGAAATACGCCCAGACAAGATGGGGAACATTCAAACTGCGCCATTTCTTCAGCGACAGCATAAAGACCGAAAGCGGCGAAGAACTGTCGACAAGGAAAATAAAACTCGCACTGAAAGAGGCAATCGACGCAGAAGACAAGAAAAAACCATATAGCGACGATGCTCTGACAAGGATTCTCTCACAGAAGGGAATTCCCGTGGCACGCCGCACGATAGCAAAATATAGGGAACAATTAGGCATACCCGTTGCACGTTTAAGGAAAAAATGAAAATCAGGAATATCATGACAATGGCAAAGGCGGTGAGCTTACTCTCGTCGCCGTTCTACTTGCCGATTATCGGACTTGCGGCACTGTTCACATTCAGCTACCTCAGTCTGTTGCCATTCACCTACAAGGTGTTTGTGCTCATAATGGTCTATCTCTTCACCTGTCTGCTGCCTACCACACTCATCAGGCTCTACCACAGCTATCACGGATGGACACCTTTTGAGTTTGGAGCAAGGGAAAGAAGAATAATACCATACGTAGTATCGATACTCTGTTACTTTACGTGCTATTATGTCATGATGCTTATGCACATGCCACATCTCATGGGTAGCATTGTTGTGGCGGCACTTGCCACGCAGGTAGTATGTGCCATGATAAACATGTGGTGGAAAATCTCCGTCCACATGGCAGCGATAGGAGCCATGGCAGGTTCGCTGGCATCATTTGCCGCGATATTCATGTTCAATCCGATATGGTGGCTCTCGGTGATTATCCTCTTTGCCGGCATAATAGGCAGCGCACGCATGATTCTAAGGCAGCACACACTGCGCCAGATATACATAGGATTCATCATAGGAGTGATGACGGGAGCCATAACCGTGATAACGGTGTAGAAAGGAGAACGTGGACAGTTGGGGGGCATTTAAATTGGGGCGTTATTAGTTTTTACTGGAAGTTCTAGTAATTCTAGTGTTTCTAGCATTTTTAGTAATTCTAGTAATTCTAGTAATACTAGCATTTCAATCTCCTCTATCCACCCATAACATTTACACCCTCAGCAATAAAAAAACAATTTAAATAAAACATCATACAATATGAAACCATTAGTAAGCATTATAATGGGCAGCACGAGCGATCTGCCTGTAATGGAAAAAGCAATGAAGTTCCTCGACGAGATGGAAGTTCCGTTCGAGGTTAACGCCCTCTCGGCACACCGCACACCGGATGCCGTAGAGACCTTTGCCAAAGAGGCAGCAGGAAGAGGACTCAAGGTTATCATCGCCGGAGCCGGAATGGCTGCAGCACTGCCGGGAGTTATCGCAGCATCAACCACACTGCCAGTTATCGGCGTGCCTATCAAAGGCAGTGCCCTCGACGGTATGGATGCAATGCTTAGCATCATACAGATGCCACCGGGCATACCTGTAGCTACCGTAGGCATCAACGGCGCAATGAATGCTGCAATACTTGCAGTGGAGATTATGGCTCTTGCCGACGAGAAACTTGCCGACAAGATGAAAAGCTATAAAGCTGGACTGGGTGCCAAAATAGAAAAGGCAAACAAGGATCTTGCTGAAGTGAAATATAACTTCAAGACTAATTGATGTTGTAAGGCCTGAAAGGCTATCATGCCTATTATGCATAGTATGCCTATTATGCATATTAGGCATAATGATATTGTGCCAATTATAATAAAGAAAAGATAAAAGATGAATTACGAGATAAACCTCTTCAACTACTCCCGTCGCCCTACCCATCAGGTAAACGTCGGCGCCACTCCTCTCGGCAGCGATAACCCGATAAGAGTGCAGTCGATGACTACCACACCGACAACCGATACCGAGGCTTGCGTGGCACAGGCTGAACGTATAATAAAAGCAGGTGGGGAGTATGTGCGCCTTACCACTCAGGGAGTGCGCGAGGCGGAGAATCTTAAGAATATCAATGCCCGTCTGCGAGAGGATGGATACATGACACCATTGGTTGCCGACGTGCATTTCAATCCCAATGTTGCCGATGTGGCAGCCCTCTATGCCGAAAAGGTAAGGATAAATCCCGGCAATTATGTAGACCCGGCACGCACGTTCAAGAAACTTGAATACACTGATGAAGAGTATGCCGAGGAACTGAAGAAGATAGAAAAGCGCTTTGTTCCGTTTCTAAATATCTGCAAGGAGAACCATACGGCAGTGAGAATCGGAGTAAACCACGGTTCGTTGTCAGACCGCATCATGTCGCGCTACGGCGATACGCCGGCCGGCATTGTAGAGAGCTGCATGGAATTTCTCCGTATATGCAAGAGAGAGAATTTCAACGATGTTGTCATCTCGATAAAGGCAAGTAATACGGTAGTTATGGTACAGTCAGTCCGCCTCCTCGTCGACACTATGGCAAAGGAGCAGATGGACTATCCGCTACACCTTGGAGTTACCGAAGCTGGAGAGGGAGAAGACGGCAGGATAAAGAGTGCTGTTGGCATCGGAGCATTGCTCGCCGACGGCATTGGCGACACTATACGAGTGTCGCTCAGCGAAGATCCGGAGGCAGAAATTCCCGTGGCTAAGCATCTCGTGGAATATATCACGAAACGTACTGGCCACATGCTCGTGCCGGGCGAAGCCTTCAGCGGTTTCAACTGGATTTCTCCCGAAAGGCGAAAGACAACGGCAGTAGACTGTATCGGCGGCGACAACGTTCCCGTCGTAATAAGCAGCAGAATATCCGGCACTGTAAATTCCTCCGACGAAGAGTTAAAGCCTGACTTCATCTATCTTGGCTCCAAAGTTCCGAAGGCGCTCGATCCAAACCAGAAGTATATAGTGGATTTCAATGTCTATGCCAAAATCATCGGTTCCCCGGTGGCAAATGTTGTTGGAGCCGACGACAACAATACGGCATATGCAAATATAAACAAGAAAAACCTGTTCCCTATATTCCCATATAATGCCATTCCGTTCCTCAACGGCGTTACGGCAAAGATAAAATTCCTCGTTTTGCCCTATGGAGCACCGAGTGCCGAGTATATCCCTTGTCTAAGGATGAATCCAGACGTGGTTGTGGTAAGCGTTAGCAACAACACCAACCGCTTGGGAGAACAGCGCGCACTGGTACATGAGTTTATGAACGAAGGGATAAAGAACCCTGTGGTATTCTGTCAGGCATACTCCCACAGCAAGGAGGAGAAAGGCGACTTCCAGCTTGAGGCAGCAGCCGACATGGGAGCACTGATGTTCGACGGACTGGCCGACGGTATATGGCTGATGAACAACGGAACGCTCCCTTCTGACGACATCGAGGCTACGGCCTTTGGCATTCTGCAGGCAGCACGCCTTCGTACCACGAAGACAGAATACATCAGTTGTCCGGGATGCGGTCGCACCCTGTATGACCTGCGTTCCACCATCGCCAGAATAAAAGAGGCGACAGAGGAAATGAAGGGACTGAAGATAGGTATCATGGGATGCATAGTGAACGGTCCGGGCGAGATGGCAGATGCCGACTACGGATATGTAGGTGCCGGAAGGGGCAAGATTTCTCTATACCGCAAGAAGGAGTGTATAGAGAAGAACATTCCGGAGGAAGAAGCCGTCGAGAAATTGCTTGAATTGATAAGGAAAGACAACAGGTAATAAAACCACCCGAAAAGAATATCGCGGTAATAATGTCTTCTAAAAAAACAATAATAAAATGAGTTTAACCCATATAGTAAGAAATGCGTTCACTTCCCGCCAAAGGGAGATAGAACGCTACGACAACGAGGCTCAGCAGCTGCAGATGCACACTCTTGAAGACCTCACGACTACGGCAAAAGACACGGAGTATGGACGCAAACATACTTTCAGTACGATAAACAGCTACGAAAAGTTTGCCGACAGCGTGCCCCTCAATACCTACGAAGAACTGAAAGGCGATATCGACCGAATGAGACACGGGGAGCGCGACGTGTTGTGGAAAGGCAGAGTGAAATGGTATGCCAAATCCTCTGGAACGACAAACGACAAGAGTAAGTTCATCCCCGTTAGCCACGACGGACTGCAGCATATCCACTATGCCGGCGGAAAGGATGTAGTGGCACTGTATCTGCAGAACAACCCCAACAGCCGATTGTTCGACGGCAGGAGCCTTATCCTCGGCGGAAGCCATTCGCCGAACTATGATGTAGCCGATTCGCTCGTGGGCGACCTCAGTGCGATACTCATTGAGAACATCAATCCGCTTGCCAATCTCGTAAGAGTGCCAAAGAAATCCACTGCCCTACTCTCCGACTTCGAGATAAAGCGCGACCGCATAGCAAGGGAAACGATAAATAAGAACGTTACGAATATCAGCGGAGTGCCCTCGTGGATGCTCTCCGTACTCACTCGCGTGATGGAGCTAACAGGCAAGAAACACCTGGAGGAGGTATGGCCAAACCTGGAAGTTTTCTTCCATGGCGGAGTGGCTTTCACACCTTACCGCAAGCAATACGAGCAGCTCATCACCTCGCCCAACATGCACTATATGGAGACCTACAATGCCAGCGAGGGATTCTTCGGCATACAGAACGACCCCGCCGACAAGGCAATGCTGCTGATGATAGACTATGGAGTGTTCTATGAGTTCATCCCGATGGACGAGTTCGGAACCGAGAATCCAACTATCGTTCCGCTATGGGGAGTGGAGACGAACAAGAATTATGCCATGGTAATCTCCACATCATGCGGACTGTGGCGTTATATCATCGGTGATACGGTGATGTTCACTTCGAAAAACCCGTATAAGTTCGTCATCACCGGAAGGACAAAGCATTTCATAAATGCCTTTGGCGAGGAACTTATCGTAGATAATGCCGAGAAGGGACTGGCATACGCCTGCGAACAGACGGGCGCCGAGGTGCTGGAATATACGGCAGCACCGGTGTTTATGGACGACAATGCCAAATGCCGCCACCAGTGGCTGATAGAATTCTCTAAAGAACCGGCAGACCTGAACCAGTTTGCCGCCCTGCTCGACACCAAGCTCCAGGAGATAAACAGCGACTACGAGGCAAAGCGCTACAAGAACATTACGCTGCAGCATCTCGAAATCGTAAAGGCACGCCATAACCTGTTCAACGACTGGCTGAAGTCGAAAGGAAAACTCGGCGGACAGCATAAGGTGCCGCGACTCAGCAACAGTCGGAAGAATATTGACGAAATGTTGAAGATGAACTGATAAATATATGACAAGAAAAACGACAAGATATTTTGCGTGGGCACTCTTGTTCTCACTGGTTGCCGTTCTTGCCTCGTGTGCAAAGATGGGACAGCCCGACGGCGGATGGTATGACGAAACACCGCCGCGGATAGTGGGCTGCTCGCCTGCCGACAAGGGCGTAAACGTGAGGTCAAAGAAAATCGCCATATATTTCGACGAGTTCATACAGGTTGACAACCCGACGGAAAAGGTTGTCGTATCCCCGCCACAGCTGGAGACACCGGAGATTAAAGGTGCCGGAAAGAAGATTATCGTGGAACTGAAGGATTCTCTCAAGGAGAATACAACCTATACCGTGGACTTCTCTGATGCCATCTCCGACAACAATGAGGGAAATCCGCTCGGAAACTTCACCTATAGCTTCTCCACCGCCGATCATATCGACACGCTCGAAGTGTCGGGAAACGTGGTTAATGCCGAGAATCTGGAGCCGCTGAAGGGAATTCTCGTAGGACTGTATGCCCTCGACCAGAACTTCTCTACCGACGGAAACAGATGGCAGCTGAGCGCAAAGGACGACAAGGGACAGTATATCGACCCGTTTCTCGACAAACCGCTGCTGCGCGTTTCCAGAACCGACAGTCGCGGACATTTCATAGTGCGCGGCATCGCTCCGGGCAAATACCGCATCGTGGCGCTACAGGATGCCGACGGCAACTACTGCTTCAACCAGAAGAGCGAGATGATAGCCTTCAACCACGACGTTATAGACCCTCGCTTTACGGCAGCCACCCGACAGGACACCATCTGGCGCGACTCCCTGCATATCGACTCGATACGCAGTGTGGGGTACACCCGCTTTATTCCAGACGACATCGTGCTGAAGGCATTTACAGAAACCCAGACCGACCGCTACTTCCTGAAAACAGAACGTAAGGACCCACGTTTCTTCACCCTCTTCTTCAGCGGTGGCGACAAGAATCTGCCGGAGGTAAAGGGACTGAACTTCAACAGCGACAATGCCTTTGTCGTGGAACATTCCCTGAAGAACGACACCGTGAACTATTGGCTGCGCGATACGTCGCTCGTTAACCAAGACACGCTCATGGTAAGTCTTACGTATATGGCAACCGATACGCTCGGCAACCTCGTTAGCAATACCGACACACTCGACATCCTTCCCAAAGTGTCATACGAGAAGAGAATGAAAGACAAGGCACGCAAGTATGAAGAGTGGAAGAAGGCACAAGACAAGGCAAAGAAGCGGGGCAAGGAATACGAAACGGAGATGCCTACAGAGGGGCTCGAACCAAAATACAGCGTGATGTCGCAGCCCGACCCCGACAAGAACATCTTCATCGACATGCCGACGCCGATAGCCCGCATTGACACTTCGATGATACATCTATATGCCAAGCACGACACACTGTGGTATAAGTCGAAATTCCTCTTCCGCAAGGTGAAAGACGTGGCAAGGAGATACGAGATAGTAGGCGAATGGCGACCGGATGTAGAATACAGTCTGGAGATAGATTCCACGGCATTTACCGATATCTACGGAGCCGTCAGTCCGTCATTCAAACAGGGAATGAAAGTAAAGTCAGAAGACGAATACAGTTCGCTGCTCATGACCATCTCCGGAATGGAAGACACGACGGTAGTGGCGCAGTTGCTCGATGCGTCAGACAAGGTAGTGAAGACCGTGTCCACCCGCAACGGCAATGCCGAATTCTTCTATGTCAATCCCGGAACATACTATATGCGCATGTTCATCGATTCAAACAAGAACGGCATCTGGGACACCGGCGACTATGCCGCCGACCGCCAGCCCGAAGAAACCTTCTATTATCCCGAAGCCATAGAATGTAAGGCAAAATGGGACGTTACCCTCAACTGGAATCCCACGGCACGCGATGCCGCCCATCAGAAGCCTTATGCCATAACGAAGCAGAAGCCTGAGAAAGACAAGACGATAAAGCGACGCAATGCCGACAGGGCAAAGAAAATGGGCATTCCGCTGCCGAGTCAATATTGATAAGAAATATTCTGTAAAATATAACTACGTATGAAGAGAAGAAAAATCCTTATGCTCGTGTTCCTTTTGGTGAGTCTGGCGATAAGCGCCCAGTGCTCGTTCCGGAACACGGCGTTCAAAGGCGGAGAGTTCCTTTCGTATAACCTTTACTACAACTGGAAGTTCGTATGGGTAAAGGCAGGCACCGCCAGCATGTATACCGTAGAGAGCACATACAAGGGCAAACCGGCATACCGCAGCAGTCTGACGACAAGGGGAAACAACAAGGTCGACAATATGTTCGTACTCCGCGATACGCTGCTGTGCTATGCAACGCGCGATCTGGAGCCCCTGTATTTCCGCAAGGGAGCACGCGAGGGCAAGCGATACACCGTAGACGAAGTGTTCTACACCTATCCTGGTGGCAAGCCGCATCTGCGCCTCCACCGCCAGCAGAACGACGGTTCGCATCTGTGGAAAAACATCAATCCGCAGAGTTGCGTCTTCGATATGCTCAATATCTTCCTGCGTGCACGCTCGTTCAGTTCGGCAAACTGGAAGAAGGGACATACGGTAGACTTCCCCATTGCCGACGGGAAGAATACCAGTCCGGCACGCCTGCGCTTCAACGGCACAACAAAGATAAAGGCCGATAACGGCAAGAAATACCGTTGTGCGGAGCTGTCATACTTAGAGTATGAAAACAAGAAATGGAAAGAGATCGTTAGATTCTACGTTACCGACGATCAGAACCATATCCCGATACGTCTCGACATGTTCCTGCGTTTCGGCAGTGCAAAGGCGTTCCTTACGAGCATGAAGGGAGTGAGAAATCCTGTTACATCACTCTCCAAGTAGCTTCAGGGAACTGCATTATTGAAAAAAAATTTTTTTCGGTGATTTTACCCTCACACCCTCACACATACC
>DCBP01000065.1 GCA_002314055.1 Prevotella sp. UBA1104 | reverse complement strand
TCACGCCTTTCTTATGCCCTGTTGCGTTTTGCGGATTGATAGTTGGGTGCGCTTACTGACAACTATCAATCTGTTATGGCAAACAAAACACTTAATGAGGCACGAGCCGCAAAGAAGGATGAGTTCTACACCCAATTCTATGACATCGAATCGGAAATGGAAGCCTATCTTGACTACAACCCCGACGTGTTTCGGGACAAGACCATCCTGCTGCCTTGCGACGATCCCGAGTGGAGCAACTTCACCAAGTATTTCGCACAAAACTTCGAGGCGCTGGGCTTGAAGAAACTCATCTCCACAAGCTATGCGCCTGAAAGCAAGGCTTACAAGGGCGGCATTCCGCTAACGCTCTTTGAAACCGAATCACCCAAATTTGACGCCGACAAGTCGAAGACGCATGGAAAAATATTCATTTTGGAGAAAAACAACACCTCCGATGGTAAGTTAGACCTTGATGACTTGCAGTGGGATTATCTTGAAGGAGACGGTGACTTTCGAAGCGATGAGGTAAAGAAGTTGCGGGATGAGTCTGACATCATTGTCACCAATCCGCCGTTCTCACTCTTTAGGGAATTCTTGTATTGGATAATGGAGGCAAACAAGCATTTTATATCCATTGGCCCCTTAAATGCAGTGACATATAAGGAGGTCTTTCCTTTGGTACGTGGAGGGGTGATATGGAATGGAAAAGGATTTAATGGTGGAAATGCGTTCTTCCATTCTCCCGACTCAAGAAAATACGCAGAGGGTGTATACAATGAAGAAACAGGCTTAATTAAGTTTCGTAATTGTTCTTGGTTCACAAATATAGAACATGGGCACAGACACCGACCTTTACAATTAATGTCTATGGTTGATAATATAAAATATAGTAAACATAAGACAATCAAAGGGAATGGCTATGTACATTATGACAATTATGATGCAATTGAGGTTCCTTTTACAGATGCTATTCCTGATGATTTTGGCAAAATGATGGGTGTTCCAATATCTTTCTTCGACAAGTATTGCCCCGAGCAGTTTGAAATTGTGGGAATAACGAAGACGTGGTTTGGCATGGCTACCAAGACCTACCCCAAGCAAATCCAAGTGAGCAAGACAGGCAAGAAGACTGTCGTCACCAAGCTGAATGACGGGCCCGTCATTAAGTTGGACGGACCGTTGGATGGCGATGTGTATTATATTGTCAATGGAGAGTATTACAAACAGGCTTACGCTCGCATTTTAATCCGCAACACTACTGTCCACGAAAAATTTTTAACGCTTCAAAAAGTAACAATTTGATAGCTACCCATCAAAATTGAGGCAGAGTTGCTTATATTTACCTTCAGTGGTCTCTTCCTCTTTTTGTTCAACGAGCAGGTCACGTAATGGCATTTTAGTCAGTAATGCGGTGCTCAAAATTCTCAGGACATCGTATGTCTGCAGCTTTATTCCCAAAGTTTCCTGTACAATGACGACAAGGCAATATGCAATGATTGCCGCATAGATTTGTATTTTTACAGCATTCTCTGATGTCCCGTAAAATTCTTTGATGCGCAGATGTTGTTTCAGCCACTTGAAGAAAAGTTCCACTCTCCATCTGTATTTGTAGAGCAGAGCCACTTGTTCGGCTGTGACCTCAAAGTTGTTAGTGTAAAAGACAAATGTCCTGTTGCCGTCATGGTCATAGAACACCACACGGCGAAGCTCGACCGGATATTGCTTCTTAGTCTTGTGTCCTTTAAAGCGTATTGTCTGGTCTGCCATGATTCCTGACGAGGGATTGTTGTACCCCTTGTCTCCCACTACTTCATACGACATCTTGTGTTTCTCGCGCACTACGAAATAAGCTCCAACTCCCTCTATGATGTAGAGCTTCTTGGTTGCCATATATGCCCTGTCGAATATATAGAAACTTCCTTTCTCATAAGGAATTAGCTCCATCACTTGTGAATCGTGTACTGATGCGTCTGTAATCACAGAGAATGAAGGAATGTCCGTCTTTACATCATACAATTCATGCAGCTTCACTCCTCCTTTTCCATGATGCAGCTTTGTCCACCAATATACAGAAAGACACAAGGATATTGTAGAAGAGTCGAAGGCGTAAACATTGTTGGATATGAAGAAATCCTTTACTGCCCCACGCTTCTCTCTTGCAATGGAAACCATCTTGTCCGCAAACTCTTGGAATATCTTTACCTCGCGTATTTCATTTGCCTTGCCCAGATTGCTTCGGCTTACATTCTTGCCAAAGCCAAGGTGATGAAAGGCTGACTTGAATGGGGTGATGCTCACAATAAGGTCGCGTAGTCCTTCACGATTGGAAAGCTGACCGTACAAAAGCACCAACAGATGATTCCAACAAGTAAAGCTCTTCACATATTTGTTGCCATCGTACTTCTTGACCAACCATTCGAAATTCTTCCTCGGGAGGAAATCCACAAGTTGCGTGAACACATATCTACCTTGATTCATAACTACCTTGATTTTAGGGATGCTTACAATCTGTAAGTACCTGCAAAGTTAGCAGTTTCAAAACCTCCGAGTAAGAAATGAGACGAAAACTTCTTTATTTACAAATGGTTGGAGTAATTGTTAATGGTTTTTCGTGGACAGTAGTGAATCCGCAAGAAACAATAGCCT
>DCBP01000083.1:27889-33812 GCA_002314055.1 Prevotella sp. UBA1104 | reverse complement strand
GTAGATATATGTTGTCAACAAACATATTTGCAACTACATGTGGATTATAAGGAAACTTCCCCTCCCCCGCCTCCCCTTTAGATAAAATCCTCACGCTCGGAAGAATAAGCAAGCTTATTCTTCTCTCGCTTAATCGGATTTTTCAGGGGCGGAGCAGTTACCAAATAACGTATGTAGTTAGATTATGTTAGCAACAAAGTAGATATATGTTGTCAACAAAACATATTGCAACTACATGTGGATTATAAGGAAACTGCTCCGCCCCCGGAGGGGGAGGCGGGGGAGGGGAAGAATATACCCTGAAACTTCAGTTACTTATCTTTCAATCTTTCAATCTTAAAAGTTTTTGTCGTCGAGCATTTCGAAGCCGCAGTATGGCACGAGAGCCTTAGGAATGCGGATACCCTCAGGAGTCTGGTTGTTCTCGATGAGGGCAGCCACGATACGCGGCAGGGCAAGAGCCGAACCGTTGAGAGTATGACAAAGTTCAGTCTTCTTCGTTTCAGAATTGCGGTAGCGACACTTCAGACGGTTGGCCTGATAGCTCTCGAAGTTGCTGACAGAAGAAACCTCGAGCCATTTCTTCTGAGCGGCGCTCCATACCTCGAAGTCGTAGCAAATGGACGATGTGAAACTCATGTCGCCGCCACAGAGACGAAGGATATGATAAGGAAGCTCCAGCTTGATGAGCAGACCTTCAACGTGGTCGAGCATCTCCTTGAGCGAGTCGTAAGAGTGTTCCGGCTTGTCGATACGAACGATTTCGACCTTGTCGAACTGGTGCAGACGGTTCAGTCCGCGCACGTCCTTTCCGTAAGAGCCGGCTTCGCGGCGGAAGCAAGCGGAATAGGCGCAGCGCTTGATAGGGAGGTCCTTCTCGTCGAGGATGACGTCGCGGAAGATATTTGTTACCGGAACCTCGGCAGTAGGGATGAGATAGAGGTTGTCCATGTTGCAGTGGTACATCTGTCCCTCTTTGTCAGGCAGCTGTCCTGTGCCGTAGCCGGAAGCCTCGTTAACGACGTATGGCGGCTGTACTTCGAGGTATCCGCTCTTGCGTGCTTCCTCAAGGAAGAATGCCTCGAGAGCGCGCTGCAGGCGAGCCATTTTTCCGATATAGAACGGGAAGCCGGCGCCTGTAACCTTCACGCCGAGGTCGAAGTCGATAAGGTTAAACTTCTTGCAGAGGTCCCAGTGGCACATGGCGTCTTCAGGGAGGTCAGGCATTGGTCCGCCCTCTTTTACAACAACGTTGTCGGCGGCGTCTTTACCTTCCGGCACGTCGTCGTTAGGGATGTTAGGGATAGAGCAGAGTAGTTCAGTAAGCTTTTTCTGTATATCGTTGAGTTCGGTGTCGAGGAGTTTCGATTCTTCCTTCAGTGCAGCGACACTTTCCTTTATGGCGTTAGCCTCGTCTTTTTTGCCTTCTTTCATCAGGGAGCCGATCTGTGCGGCTTTCTTTTTGCCTTCCTGCAGGTGGGCGTCAAGCTTCTGCTGGGTTTCGCGTCTCATCTTGTCGAGGGCGAGAACGTCGTAGATTGCCTGTTTTGCACCGCTGAAGTGTTTTTTCTCCAAACCTTTTATAACTCGTTCGGTTTCTTCACTTATAAGTTTGAGTGTAAGCATTGTTGTTATTTTTTTTAAGTTAATTCTTTTTTCTGGGAGAACTGGGAGTTCTGGGAGAACTGGGAGTTCCGGGAGAACTGGGAGTTCCGGGAGAACTGGTTTGCAAAATTACAAATTTTTGCAGAAACAGCGTTATTTATAGTCTGATAATTTGTTTAACGCCCTTTATTGTGCGCAATTTTTTTATCAGCTGGTTCAACTTGGAGCTGTCTTCCACGTTAATTTCGAGGTTTCCGCTGAAGAGTCCGTCATGACTGTCGATGTTTATGCTTCTCATCATGATTTTTTCTTCCTTGGAAATTACGCTTGTTATGTTGTTAACGATACCGATGTCGTCGTTGCCCACGATTTTAAGCGTTGTAGAGTATTGTGCACCGTCTTTTCCGCTCCATTTAGCCTTAACGATGCGGTAGCCGAAGCGTTTGCGCAGTTCGGGGGCGTTGGGGCAGTCGCAGCGGTGGATTTTTATTCCTCCGTTTACGGTTACGAATCCGAAGACGTCGTCGCCGTAGATAGGGTGGCAGCATTTTGCGAGCTGGTAGTCGATGCCCTTCAGGTTGCGGTCGATTACGAGCACGTCGCTCCCCTGTGCTGTCATTTCCTCCACGGGGCTCTCGAAGTTGTATTCGTCGGCGCTTCGTGTAGGCTGCTGCTGTGGCAGGAGATTATTGTCGTGGTCGCGCACCTCCTGGTATTTTTCTATTACGTGGTTTATGTCGAGAGTTCCGTCGGCAATCTGCTTGTAGAAGTCGTTCATCTCCTTGAAGCCCAACCGCTTGATGAGGTGGGACATGGTACTTTCGTCCATTTCAATCTTGCGGTTCTTCATTCTCCGTTCAAGCATCTCCTTGGCGTAGAGTCCGTCTTTCACCTGTGTTTCCTTTAGAGCCAGTCGGATCTTGGCTTTGCCTCGACTTGTCTTCACGATGTTCAGCCAGTCTTGTTTAGGCTTCTGGGTGGTGGAGGTGAGCACTTCAATCTGGTCGCCGCTGTGCAGGACATGGCGGAAGGTAACCACCTTGCCGTTGATTTTAGCTCCCACGCAGTGGTTGCCCACGTTGGAGTGTATGCGGTAGGCGAAGTCGAGCACGGTGGCGCCCTTAGGGAATTTCATGAGGTCGCCCTTAGGGGTGAAGACGTATATTTCGTCTTCGTAGAGGTCCATGCGGAACTGGTCGATGACCTGCCGGTCGTCGTTGTTCTCCAGTGCGCGGCGTATGCTCGTAAGCCATTCGTCCATGCCGCTCTCGCCCTTAATGCCCTTGTAGCGCCAGTGTGCGGCAAGACCGCGTTCGGCAATTTCGTCCATGCGTTCCGTTCTGATCTGCACTTCCACCCATTTGTTTTGCGGTCCCTTAACGGTAATGTGCAGACTTTCGTAGCCGTTGGATTTCGGTACGCTGAGCCAGTCGCGCAGTCGTTTAGGGTTAGGCTGATACATATTAGTAATGAGTGCGAAGACGTGCCAGCACTGAACTTTTTCGAGTTCAGGCGGTGTGTCGAGGATAATCCTTATGGCAAAGAGGTCGTAGATGCCTTCGAAGTCGCATTTCTGCTTTTTCATCTTCTGCCAGATGCTGTGTATGCTCTTCGTGCGCCCCTTCATGTGGAATTTCAGTCCTTCGTCTTCCAGTTTCTTCTTGATAGGAGCTATGAAGCTCTCGATGTATTTGTCGCGGCTCGCCTTAGTCTCGTTGAGCTTGTCTTTAATCATGTAATAGGCGTCGTGCTCAAGATATTTCAGACTGAGGTCTTCCAGTTCGCTCTTCAGTTTGTAGAGTCCGAGTTTATGAGCGAGAGGGGCGTAGAGATAGCTTGCCTCCTCGCTGACGCGCTGTTTGGCCTCGATGTTTTCCGTGTCGCGGATTTGCCGCATCAGGTTAACCCTGTCGGCTATCATAATAAGGATTACGCGCATGTCCTCGGCAAAGGAGAGGAGCAGGTTGCGGAAGTTTTCGCTTTCGATAACCGGGTTTTTCTTGTAAAGCTCCTGGATGTGGACGAGTCCGCGCAGGATTCTCTTCACGTTGTCGCCGAATTTGTCGATAGAGCTGTCGATTTCGGATGTTTCGTTCTGTGAGACACAGGGGTAAAGCAGAACGGCGATGGTGCCGTCGCGTTTCAGTCCGATTTCCTCTATTGCGATGATGGCGGTTTGCAGACTCAGAATGATAGGGTTGAGTCCGAAGAGGTCTCGTTGGATTTTATTGTTCTCGATAGCATAGCGCAGATGTCGGAACACGCAAATCTCGTCGTCCTTTGTAAGAGCATAGTTTTGCGTGTTGCGCAGCGTGTGTGCAAGTGATTTGAATTCTTCTTTCTCTTTTTCGGTAAAAACAAGTTTGTTGTCCATAATCGTTACTATTTATCCTTCGGTTGCTGCCGAGATGCAGCTTACCTTATGCAAAGGTAATTATTAATTTGCGAGAGAGGCATTTTTTTTGATAAAAGTTGTAATTTATTGGCAAAAAGTAGTTATATTTGCATGGCTTTTAGCAAAAAGAGAACTTTAAAAACACAATACTTATGTTTTCACAGAAAGATTTAGAGCAAATCGCCGGAAAGGGAATTTCAGAGGCGAAGATTGAAAAGCAGCTCAATGAGTTTAAAACAGGTTTCCCGTTTCTTAAACTTGACGCGGCGGCGAGTGTAGGTAACGGTATAATCGCAACTTCAGAAGAGGAAGTTAAGCGTTTTACCGATATTTGGAAGAAATACAAAGATGCAGGGCATACTGTAGTGAAATTCGTTCCGGCAAGTGGGGCGGCAAGCAGAATGTTCAAGAATATGTTTGCCTTTCTTGATGCAGAATATGATGTTCCGACAACAGATTTTGAGAAATCATTCTTTTCAAATATAGAGAAGTTTGCATTCTATGATGCTCTCTCAGATGCTTGCATGAAGAACTGCGGTAAGGGCGTGAAGGAGCTGATTGCTGCCGGGGATTATAAGGCTGTGGTAGGGAACCTGCTGAAGAAGGAGGGACTGAACTACGGGCAGCTGCCGAAGGGCTTGCTGCTTTTCCATAGATACGAGGACGGCCCGCGCACTCCGCTGGAGGAGCATCTCGTAGAGGGAGCCTTGTATGCAAACTGCGACGGGACGGTGCATATTCATTATACGGTAAGTCCGGAGCACAGGGCGCTCTTCGAACAGAAGGTGGAGGAGAAGAAAGGGAAGTATGAGAAGATGTATGGCGTAAGATACGACATCTCGTTCTCAGAGCAGAAGGCAAGTACGGATACTATTGCCGTTAATCCGGACGATACTCCTTTCCGCAACAGCGACGGCTCGCTGCTCTTCAGACCGGGTGGACACGGAGCGCTGATTGAGAATCTGAACGAGATTCCGTCTGACGTTATTTTCATTAAGAATATAGATAATGTGGTGCCCGACAGACTGAAGGAGGACACGATTGTCTATAAGCAGGTTATTGCCGGAGTGCTGGTTTCATTGCAGCAGAAGGCGTTTGCTTATCTTGCCAAGCTGAATGATGGCGGATGCAAGCGCGAGGATCTTGACGAGATGCTTGCTTTCCTGCAGAAGGACTTGTGCTGCCGACGTGAGGGGGCTGAGAGCCTTTCGGACGAGGAGCTCGCCGCTTATCTCAGGAAGAAATTCAACCGTCCGATGCGTGTCTGTGGAGTGGTGAAGAATGTGGGAGAGCCAGGAGGCGGTCCGTTCCTTACATATAATCAGGACGGAACGGTTAGTCTGCAGATTCTCGAGAGCAGTCAGATCGACAAGAATAATGAGGAATATATGAAGATGTTTGCCAACGGTACGCATTTTAATCCTGTAGATTTGGTTTGCGCCGTAAGAGACTATAAGGGGAATAAGTTTAATCTGCCTGATTTCGTTGACCATACTACGGGCTTCATCAGCAGCAAGAGCAAGAACGGCAAGGATCTGAAGGCTCTTGAATTGCCTGGACTCTGGAATGGAGCGATGAGCGACTGGAATACGGTGTTTGTTGAAGTGCCGCTCTCTACTTTCAATCCTGTAAAGACGGTTAATGATTTGCTCAGAGAGCAACATCAGTAATAATTAGGAATTAGGAATTAGGAATTAGGAATGAGGAATTAGGAATTGGTAAATGCGGGTTGCTGTTTGTCTGTATAAGACAAGGTAACCCGCATTATATATAAATCATAATCTTCCCCTCCCCCGCCTCCCCCTCCGGGGGCGGAGCAGTTTCCCTATAAGCCATATGTAGTTGCTAATATGTTTGTTGCTAACATATAATATGTTGCTAACATATAATATGTTGCTAACAATCTAACTGCATACGTTATTT
>DCBP01000083.1:23333-27764 GCA_002314055.1 Prevotella sp. UBA1104 | reverse complement strand
AGTTTCCTTATAATCCACATGTGTAACTGCTCCGCCCCCGGAGGGGGAGGCGGGGGAGGGGAAGATATAAATCAGAAAGCTCTAACCCTGATTTTTTTTCGTTTTAAGCTCGTACAAGTCATTGCGCCTGTCGCGCAGGTTGTGGACGCTTCCGTAAGTATGCAACTCGTTCAGCAGACTAAGGTCTACATCAGAAACGAGAATCATCTCGGTGTTGGCTGTGGCTTCTGCACGCATTCCGTTGTTAGGGAAAGCAAAGTCGCAAGGGGTAAATACTGCCGACTGGGCGTACTGTATGTCCATGTTGTGCACCCTTGGCAAGTTGCCCACACTACCGGCAATGGCAACATAGCATTCGTTTTCTATAGCCCTTGCCTGAGCACAGATGCGAACTCGCGAATATGCGTTCTGGGTGTCGGTCATGAACGGCACAAAGAGAATCTGCATGCCGTCTGCCGCCATGATGCGCGACAGCTCCGGGAACTCCACATCATAGCAGATGAGGATTCCGATTTTTCCACAGTCGGTGTCGAAGGTCTGAATGGTGTTTCCGCCGCTAAGTCCCCAGCTCTTCTGCTCGTCGGGCGTTACGTGTATCTTCTCGTACATGTCGTATGAGCCGTCGCGCCGACAGAGGAAGCCGACATTATACAGGGCCTCGTCTTTTACGTAAGGCATGCTGCCCGTTATAATATTGATGTTGTAGCTAATGGCAAGTTCGATAAACCTCTCGCGCATCTTGTCGGTGTATTCGGCAAGGGCTCGTATAGACTGTGCCTCTCCCATGTCGTTGAATTTTGCCATGAGCGGAGCGTTGAAATATTCGGGGAAGAGGATAAAGTCACTCTTGTAGTCGGAAACCGCATCAACGAAGAATTCCACCTGTTCGAAAACATCATCTATCGTATGGTAAGAGCGCATCTGCCACTGAACGCAGCCTATCCTTACAGTTGGCTTGCGCTCCACATAAGAGTCGGTTGGCGGCTGATAATAGATGTTGTCCCATTGCAGCAGAGTGGCGCAGTGTTTTGACTCCTCGTCGTTCGGGAGATAGTTGCGGATGACGCGTCTTACGTGGAAGTCGTTGCTGAGCTGGAAGGTGAGGACGGGGTCGTAGATTTCCCTGGAGCGTACCTTTTCTATATATTCTTTAGGTCGCATCGTCTCGGCATATTTATGATAGTTGGGGATTCTGCCGCCAAACATTATTGCCTTGAGATTCAGCTTCTCGCAGAGTTCCTTGCGGTACTCGTACATGCGTCGGGCAAGTCGCAGACCGCGGTAGTCGGGATGTATGAACACCTCGATGCCGTAGAGGATATTGCCGTTAGGGTTATGGGTGTTGAAGGTTTCGTTGCCCGTAACTTGTGCATAGGTGTGGTCTCCCTTCACCATGTTGTAGTCGACGATTATCGACAGTGCACATCCGACGATCTTGTCGTCGACAATGATGACGACCTGTCCTTCAGGAAAGATCGTAATGAGTTTCTTGATCTGCTCCTTTGTCCAGAAAACATCGTGGTCAGCGTATATGCGCTTGAATGAGCGTGCAAGCTGGTCGTAGTCTTCCATGCGCAGATTGCGCAGACCTACCTTGTTGATTTTGTGGTTAGTTTCCATTTTCTTTTCTTGTTGAACTGTTCTAAGTATATGTTGTCCTTAACAATACTTGTTTAAATCATGAAACGGAGTTTGCTGGGAATGATGCCGGGGCTTACTCCTCGAAATGTTTAAGTCTTGCGATGTATTTCCCGAGAATGTCAAACTCGATGTTTACGACAGAACCTAATTTTATGTCGCAGAAGTTGGTGTTCTCTCTTGTGTAGGGAATGATGGCAACAGTAAAGGTGTTGTCGGTAGGCTGGCAAACGGTAAGGGAGACTCCGTTTACGGTTACGCTGCCCTTGTCGACAGTGAAGTATCCTCGTTTTGCCATTTCCTTGTCTGCTTTATATTCGAAAGTAAAATAGGTGCTTCCGTCGGCATCTTTCATTTCCGTACATACTGCCGTCTCGTCAACATGTCCCTGCACGATGTGTCCGTCGAGGCGTCCGTTCATGAGCATGGAGCGTTCCACGTTGACCTTGTCGCCGACGCAGAGTTCCGACAGATTAGAGCGGTCGAGAGTTTCCTTCATTGCCGTTACTACATAAGTCCCGTCGGTATTGAGTTTTACTACTGTAAGGCAGACTCCGTTGTGGGCTACGCTTTGGTCTATTTTAAGCTCATTGGCAAAGGAGCACTTCAGTGTGAAGTCGATGTTTTCTCCATACTTCCTGATATTGGTTACGGTAGCAAATTCTTCTACTATTCCTGAGAACATAATTGAAATGTATTTTTATAATTGAACAATTTAATGAAAAAAACGGTGCTTCCTGTATTCATAGTACAAGGATTCACCGTTTATATTTAAAAAAGACCGCATCGTGATGTGATGAAACTCCGAGCTAGTAAGATTTGAGAGTTCTCCGCCTTTGTAATCCACCGGCTTTACAGCTATCTCCGTTGCCGGAGAATGTGGCCCGCCATTAGCAAAAGAAGTGCATCTCGGTTTTCGTTTTATATTTGATGAGTATCCCGATCTAACCGATACGGTCTATTCTTTTGTCTTTTTCTTTTGCAAAGCAAATGCAAATCGAGAGGAGAACGAAATGAATTTATTCATTTCTTATCCCGAGATGCAGCTTTTCTTATGCAAAGGTAGTGTTATTTTCTTTTTCTGCAAATAAATTTGATGAAAATATTCAGTTTCTTTCGTGTTCAGATGTTCTTTTGCGGAAGAGTTTACTTTTTCAGTCCTTCAATCATCTTTTTTATCTGGACGATTCTTGCTTTTTTGTCGTCGCTGTAGCCGAATTTCTCGTAGTAGAGTAGGGCGGAATTGAGGTTGTCCAGTGCTACTTTATTTTCATTAATCTGTAAGTAGCAGAATCCGAGGCGGAAAAAGGCGTCGCCCTTCTCGTTGTTGAAGCATACGTTGAGCATTTTTTCGTATAGTGGGATGGCTTTTTCGTATTCTTCCAAGAAGAAATGGCTTTCTGCATCCGTAAAGTAGTAGATGCTTCTTTCATGCGGGGCGTAAACTTCTATGTCTTTTATTGTAGCATCCAGGTATTTGCAGGCTTCCTTATAGTTCCATTCGTAGTAATGGCAGACGCCTATATAGGCTTTGAACCTTGGGTTCAGCTTGTATTTCTTGTCGAGTTTCGTCAATAGGGTAAGAGCCTCCCTGTATTTAGAACTGCTGAAGTAGTCGAGGGCAATTTCAAGTTGCTCTTTGTCGGGCATTGTTCTTGCCGTCTGTCCTATGGCGGCAAGAGCAAGCTGGGAGACAAAGATGCAAATGATGATTTTTTTCTGAATCATTTATTCTGTATAGAATTTGATGAGCTTAGTAAGGGCGTCTTGGCAGACTATGCAGAACTCCGGATTGCTGTTCGTCCTCATTCGGCAGTCTTGCACTCCGCGGTAAACATTTTTCAAATCGTAGCCCGCACCCTGGAATAATCCAACTTTCTGTTTTATTTCCTTAGGGTTCTTGCTTGTGGGCGTTGGGATTTTCGTACCTTTTTTTATCAAATTCTCCCATTTGCCATGGAAGTCCTTTAGTGTCGTGATGTTTGGTTCCCAGGGTTCCACGTCTTTGGGGTACATGCCGAGTTGTTCTTGTTCATAGGCGTATTCGTCGGCAAGACCGGCAAAGCTGTGTCCGAACTCATGTACAATTACAGGCTTGAAGTATTTGTGGCCTGTAGAGACGAGGTTGTAGAAGTTGAGGATTCCGCCTCCGCCGTATACGTCGGTATTTACCAATATTATTATGTGCTCGTATGGAGTGCCCTCGAGCAGGTCGTGTGTCTTGAACAGATTGAGGGTGGTAAGGTATCTTTCGCTATAGAAGGTGTCGAAATTAGAACCTAATGCCGTATTTTTCCATATTCCATCGTGTGGCACACTCGTTCCGCTGTCTTCAGATGCGGTTTTTACGGCTATGATGTTGAATCTGTCTTTGAATTCTTTAAATGGCTCGTGTTGGAAGATGGCGTCTGTTGCTGTCTGCGCGTCGGCAAGGAACTTGTCCATTTCTTTCTCTGTATAGCCTTCTGCGATAAATGCTATATGAATGCAATGGGTTGAGTCTTTAGCGCTCTGCAATACTTCGTAGGGCTGGTGTTTGTTGTTTGCGCGACGGATTAGAATGTCGGAAGGAATTATCGTTTCTGTGAGCGTTTTTACGATTTCTCTTCTGTTGTTTCTGAGGTCTATCCGCAATATTGCCGTGTCTTTGGGCATGGGGGTGAGAATGACATTTTCGAATGCCCGCGTTGTTGTCTTTGCTTCCGGATAGGTGAGCCATTCCTGGAAAAGTGTCGACAGGGAGTTGCGGTAAATTGTAAGTCCCGTTTTCTTGTCTTTTAGTTCAAACTGCGC
>DCBP01000083.1:0-23148 GCA_002314055.1 Prevotella sp. UBA1104 | reverse complement strand
GGTGTTGTTTGAAAAATAATGGCTGAAGTCTTGTGCTTTGGCACTTGATAATGGGACTGTTGCCATTATGGCAAATATGGCAAGGAGCTTTTTGCCTATATTTTTCTTTATAATAGTTATCTTTCTCATTTTGTTTTCCTTTTATATAGAATTTTTGTTTTAATATAGGAATTATTGTTCCATTTCTTTGTCTTTTATTCTCATGTTTATGTCTTCAATGAGCTCTGAGATGTAGTCTCTTTTCCAGTCTTCTTCGTGGAAGAGTTCCCCATCGAATTTCAGAATGTCGAGATCGAGCATTACATGTCCTAATCTGTCATTTTTCAGGGTTCTACCGCATTTCCTCTCGACATGCTTTAGCGCAATCTTTATTTGTTTGCAGCTGTGTTTGGTTGTAGCGACACAGAGACAGTTCAGGAAGAGGTCGGATTTTATACCTATCGGTTGTGTCCACGCCTCTTTAGAGAATATAATGTCGTCGCAAAGTATTCCGCATAGTTGCGCCTTTGCGTATTCTATATTCTTTCTCTGGGTGAAGTTGCTCCCTATAGCTATTATTATTTCCTTTGCTTTAGCCATGTCTTCTGCAGCTTTTGCTTATTTCCCGTATTTGTCTATCAGTCCTTGAGCCTGTGGGTTCCCCAAGTCCTTGGCTTTGTTCAAATTAGCCTTTCCTTCCTGTTTCCTTCCCGTTTTAATCTGAGAAAGTCCAAGTATGAGGTAGGCGTCAGAGAATTCAGGAGACATTTCCACACAGTTCTTTGCAGCTTCTTCAGCTTCTTTCAGCATGTTTAGTCTTAGCAACAGTGAAGCCTTTTCAGCAATGAATGTTGGCTCTTTCGGTGAAAGGTAAATGGCTGCATCTATGTCGGCAAGGGCTTGCTTAAAGAGCTTTGCGTTTACTTCTGCCTGTTCGCGTATGTAATAGAAGTTCGCATTTAGTGTTCCTCTGTTGAGGACTTCGTATCTTGTGTAGTCGAAGACTGCCTGTCTGTAGTTTTTCATCCTGTTGTACACGTCACCGCGCATAAGGAAATATTTTGAAGCCGACCTGATGTTTAAGGTGTCAGTGTTGTTTACCGCACTGTCGAGAAGATTTATTATTTCTGTATCCGAAGCGCCCATCTTCTCCTTGCACAGGGCTGCATTATAGAAGATGTCGCCACTTCTCATCTTGCCGTTTGCCAGTTGGAGGTATATGTTATAGGCGTCGTTGTAATTTCCTTTTGCGTAGAGTATGTCGCCTTCTGTACTTTTATATAGTGGCAGAGGCTTTATGCTGTAGGCCGTATTAATCTCCTGAAGAGCTTTGTCTAAAGTCCATGCAGGATAAGGTGAGTCCTTCTTGTATAGTTCTTTTGCGTATATGAGTTTTGCAAAGTTATAATGGGCATCGTCCTTTTCGGTTACATTCTTTATGGCTTCTTGCATATGTTTGTCTGCTGCTGTAAAATTGTCTCCGTCAGTTTCTATTTGTGCTTTAGCCATATATCCGTCTATCATTTGCGGGTATTTGGAGATAAAATCACCTGCGAGTGTGGCGTACTTCAGCGAATCTGTACCTTGTCCCATCATCATGAGTGCAAGTACGGCTTGTTCCTTGTCTTCCGGGAGAGCTGCCGGGATTCCGATACTTTTCATTGTGGCATCATTGATGGTGAGGCCATTTGTTGAGAGTCCATTGATAAATGCTGCATCTGTAGCATGTGCAATGTTGCTTGTAGCTGAAGTCTGCAGGAGTCCGATAATCTGTCCGGCATCGTTTACAAACGGACAAGCTTCTGTGTTTGCCGGGGCGACAAGGTCAAAGATGTAGTAAGAATAAGTATTCATGAATTTCTCTACACTTTTTACCTTTGCTTCTATAGGTTTCCCTCCTTTTATGGAGTATGGCAGCAGCCATAGGGTGGAGCCTTCATTTGCGGTAGCTGTTGATGCGGATTTTGTTGTACCGTTGATTCTGAATTTTGCCACATCGTATATTTCGTTTACGCCAACAATCCTCGTTACATCGTATTTGTGTCCTTTTTTATCTACGACGACGGCTTTTTGGGCTCCTATAAATGGTCTTAGGTTGCTTATGGCTTCTCCGTTGCTTCCGGTGAAAACGCCATGGCTTGAAGCTATAATTCCACCGTCTTTGTTGAAGGTCGTCAAGGTAAATACGCTCTCTTCTGCTTTTTTTACTGCAGAGGGCTGTGCTACAATACTGTTTGTTGCTGCAACGGCAGCAATGGCGGTCATTATAATGGATTTTAAATATTTCATAAGATGTAATTTTGAAATCGGTTTTCTCTTAAAGATGTAATTTTTTATCGGTTTTTTCTTAAAGATTTTTTGAAAAAGGTTTCTCTTTAGAGATGTTTTTTTGAAATCAGTTTCTCTTTAGAGATGTTTTTTTGAAATCAGTTTCTCTTTAGAGATATTGTCTTGAAATCAGCTTCCGCAAGTTCTCAGTAATTCGTCTGCATTTTTGACTGCAGCCTCGGTGATGTCTGCACCGCTGAGCATCTGCGCAATTTCTTGTATGCGTTCATCCTTTCCCAGCATTTTCATCCTGCTGGTTGTTCCGCTGTCTGTTTCCTCCTTGTAAACCTTATAGTGTGTTGTCCCTCGTGCTGCTATTTGCGGAAGATGGGTAATGCTTATTACTTGTCTTTCGCTTTGTGCCATTTCTTGCATGATGACAGCCATTCTTTCAGCAATTTTTCCGCTTACTCCCGTATCTATTTCGTCAAAGATAATGGTTGGCAGTTTCACGGCACTGCTGATCATTGCTTTTAGGGAGAGCATGACACGTGCAATTTCTCCACCTGATGCAACATTGGCTATTGGTTGCATAGGACTGCTTGTGTTTGCACTGAACAAGAATGAGACTCTGTCATTGCCATTTCTCGATATTTCTTTCTGCTCTATTTCTATTGCAAATTTTACGTTGGGAATGCCTAACATAACGAGTCTTTTCTTCATTCCATCCTCAACTATCTTCGCTGCTTTCCTACGGATGGAGGATAAGGCGGCTGCCTTCTTTGAACAAGCGCTTAGAGCTTCTGTTTCAATAACTTGAAGCTCTTTTAATTTTATGTCGCTGTTGTCAATATTTGCAATCTGGTTTTGCAAACGTTCTTTTATATTTATCAAGTCTTCAACAGAGTCGGTATGATGTTTATGCTCGAGAGTGTAGATTGTGTCAAGAGTCTCTGTAACTTGTTGTAGCCTTCCTGGTTCAAAGTCTATGTCTGTAGACTGTGAACTTATTTCCTGAGCTATATCTTTGATTTCAATGAGACTGTCGTTTATCCTGTTTGACAAATCATTTACATTCGGATATATGTCCTTAATGCTTTCTAAGGCCTTTGCCGCTTCTTTCAAGTTTTCTACCAAACCGTCTCCGTCGCCATTAAGAATTCCGTCGGCTTGATATAATGCACTCTTGATGTCCTCAATATGGTTGAGCTTTTCTTCTTCAGCCTCGAGTTCCTCTTGCATGCCTTGTGTCAGATTTGCATCTTCGAGCTCGCGAAGTTGAAATCTCAGGAATTCCTCATTCTCGATTCCGTGTTCAATTTCCTCCTTCATCTTCTTTACATCGTTCTTTGCCTGAAGATATTTGTCGTAAGTCTCGTTGTATTCATCTACGAGACTTTTGTCCTGCGAGATAATGTCAAGTACATTGAGCTGAAAGTCTTCGCTGTTGAGCATAAGATTCTGGTGCTGACTATGGATGTCTATGAGATGTTCCCCGAGTTTCTTTACAAGCGACAACGGCTCCGGAGTGTCATTAATAAAGGCACGGCTTTTACCGGCGGCTGTCAGTTCTCGTCTGATAATGCAGTCTTCCGCATCGTATTCTATGTCATTATTGGTGAAGAAGTCTGCCATGTTGTATTTCGACAAGTCGAAATGAGCCTCAATGATGCATTTCGATTTGTCGCCTTTAACCATCTTTGAGTCAGCCCTCTGTCCGAGCAGCAGGTTTAAAGCTCCAAGTATGATACTTTTTCCAGCTCCTGTTTCACCTGTTATGACAGAGAAGCCTGGCTGAAAATGCATATCGAGAGTGTCGATAAGTGCGAAGTTCTTTATGTAGAGTTGTTTTAACATTACTTTATTCTTTGATTTTCTCCCAAGAGTTGTTCTGAGATGCATTAATAGAAAAGAGAATCTCGTAAACGCTTTCTTTTTCCTTTTGTGTGCCTTTACCTTTATAGATATTGGCAAGTTCATCTTTCTTGTAGTCTGTCCATATTGCAGGCAGACTGCTCAGGGGTTTGTCTTCATGGGCTTTCTTTAAATCCTTCTCTAAAGCTGTAGTGATGTTTGCCCTTCCTCTTTCTGAATTGTTTGCCATTTCGTCGAGTCCTGTTCTGTAATAGTCATATTGAAGCTGTCTGAAAGGTTTCATAGACACATCTAGATAGTCATTTATAATAGCAAATCTATTCCTGTCTTTTTCGAAAGATTTCCATCCCGTGAACTCAAGATTTTGAGCGTTATTTGTCAGATTCATGCATCTTTGCAGCACATCCTCACCTCCCATTGGCGAGAAGCTGTCGAGATCGAGCCCAATAATCAGATATGCATAATATGCAACCAATGCCGTAAGCTGGTTGTCTATCTGCTCTTCGTTGAAATTGAGCTGGTCAAACTGTGCAAAATCGAAATTAAAGTCGTTGTCCTTATTATTGTATAAGGTAGACGTATAGGCTGAATTGTAAACAGGCCTGTTGGCTTGGATAAGTGCAGAGCCTGTAAACCTGTTCGACGACTGGTCATATTTTGTAATGGTAATATTGAAGTTACATGTAATCCGCTCGTTTTTCTGAAACTGATAGTTTGTCCATTGTCTGTCATTTATAAATTGTTCGAGAGTCTGTTGCAGATTCTCGAAAATGCTGGCGTC
Source organism: Prevotella sp. UBA1104 (assembly GCA_002314055.1). GTDB lineage: Bacteria > Bacteroidota > Bacteroidia > Bacteroidales > Bacteroidaceae > Prevotella. The sequence goes on along the minus strand of DCBP01000083.1, from coordinate 18,245 downwards.
AGTTCCTTGAATTTGGTTATGGTTTATAGTAACTTTAGCCTGTAGCTCCTGTGCTTGACATATAGAATACGTCGCGACAAGGAAAATAAGAGATATGATCAGTCGTTTCATAATTCAATATTATATGCTTTTTTAAGATTCAAAAAGTAACTCCATTTCGTCAATGATGTCCTTTGCTACTTCATCTTTAGGCTTTTTGGCAAAGTCTTTTTTCTCATTCTCTGAAATAATAGATATTTTGTTGAAGTCGCTTTGGAATGTTGTACCTTTGTTTCTTGTTGAGTTAAGGACGATAAAGTCAAAATTCTTTTTGTGGAGTTTTTTGACTGCATTGGTCTCCTCGTCGTTCGTTTCGAGTGCAAACCCTACAAGCTTTTGCCCGCTTTTCTTTAGGCGTCCAAGAGAAGCTGCAATATCTTGTGTGGGGAGAAGTCTAAGAACAAGGTCTTCTTTTCCTCGTTTAATTTTCTTTTCAGCAATATTTTCAGGTTTGAAGTCTGCTACTGCGGCACACAGGATTGCTGCATCTTGATCTTTAAATTCCCTTACAGCAGCTTCGTGCATCTGTTCGCAGCTCTCCACGTCTATCCTTTTCACTTTATTTGAACATTCAATGACAACCGGTCCCGAGATAAGCGTAACGATAGCTCCACGTCTTGCACATTCTTCAGCAAGCGCAAATCCCATTTTCCCGCTTGAATAGTTGCCGATAAATCTTACCGGATCAATCTTTTCGTATGTAGGTCCTGCTGTTATCATTATTTTCTTTCCACGCAGGTTTGACGTTTTTCCACCATTTTCCTGTCTCTCGAAAAAATCGTTCATGAAGTTCACTATAACCTCAGGGTCTTCCATGCGTCCTTTGCCTTCGAGTCCGCTGGCAAGAAATCCGCTTTGCGGTTCAATGATAGTATTTCCGTATTCCTGCAGTGTCGCCAAATTCCTTTGAGTAGATGGATGCGCAAACATGTCGAGATCCATGGCTGGAGCGATAATGACAGGAGCTTTCATTGACAGATATGTTGTGATGAGCATATTGTCAGCTATGCCATTAGCCATTTTCCCAATTGTTGATGCGGTACATGGGGCAATGAGCATTGCATCAGCCCAAAGTCCTAAGTCTACGTGCGAATTCCATGTTCCATCCCTTTGCGAGAAGAACTCGCTGACAACAGGTTTGTGTGTCAGGGCTGAAAGAGTGATAGGGGTAATAAACTCCTTACCGGCAGGTGTTATGACCACCTGTACTTCAGCCCCGGCTTTTATGAGTCCTCTTATGATGTAGCAAGCTTTATAGGCTGCAATACTTCCCGTTATGCCGAGAACAATTTTCTTTCCTTTCAGCATTCGTCTAATTGTTTGTTTATTTTCCTAAATCACGCATTCTAATGCGTGTAAGTACTTGTTTAGTGTTATTAGGGAAGTCGCTTGTACAGATCCAGTTATAGTATCCAGGGTCTCTCCTTAAAGCTTCGCTGACAGTCCATCCTTTGTATTTGCCGAAATTGAATACTTCCTGTTTCCTCGGATTTCCTTCTGCGTCAAGGATAGGATTTTCTTTAGCATCCTTCATGACTTTCCATACGATTCTTCCAGCGAAATCCACATTGTCGTTGACTTTAGAGAAATTAGCAAGCTCGTCCATGTCATTTTTTAGAATTCTTTCCGCTTCCTCTTGTCTTTCGGCGGTATACATGTCAAGCTCACCTTTTAGAACTCTATATGTCGCTTCTGTATCTTGGTCAGCGCGATGTGCGGCGAAGTCGTCCTCCATTTTGTGTCCGGTATAGAATTTGTAAGCAGCTGCAAGATTTCGCTTTTCCATTTTGTGAAAAATTGTTTGTGCATCAATTAGTCTACATTTGGAAAAATCGAAACTTATTCCTGCACGGTAGAATTCTTCTGCGAGCATAGGAACGTCAAAATGGTTAGAATTGAATCCGGCGAAGTCACAACCTTTGAATTTTTCTTCGAGTTCTTTTGAGAGTTGCTTGAATGTTGGCTTGTCTGCAACGTCTGCGTTTGATGTTCCAGTCAATTCAACTACTTCTTCAGGTATTGTCTTCTCAGGGTTGAAATATATATTTTCTCTTTCTTCTTTTCCGTCAGGATAGACCTTTATATATGAAAGTTGGAAAATTCTGTCGTTTACTATATCCAGACCAGTTGTTTCAAGGTCAAATACTACCAGTGGTCTTGTAAGATTTAATTTCATTTTGCTATTGTATAAAAATATAGTATTGGACTTTTAAATGTTTAAGTCCAATACTTTATGTTTCTTAATCGTTGAGCAACATTGGCATTATAAGCATCAGTATATCTTGTCCTTCCGGTTGTTCTGATGGCAGAATAAGACAAGGGCGACTCGGATCGGCAAGTCTTAGAGACACTTCGTCGCAGCTTAGGTTGTTTAAAAGTTCGAGAAGCGACGATCCCTTAAATCCGATATTCATTGTGTTTCCGTTGTAGTCGCATACGATGCTTTCTTTGGCACTGGTATAGAAGTCAAGGTCTTCAGCTGATATTTCGACTTCTCCGTTTGTCAGATGCAGTCTTTCAAGTTGGCTGCTTTCGCTTGCAAATGGCAATACTCTCCTTACAGACCCTGCCAGTGTCTTTCTGTCAATATTCAACTCATACGGGTTGTTATTTGGAATTACAGAGTTGTAATTAGGGTATCTGCCTTCAATGAGTCTACATTTCAGAGCGTAGGCTCCGAACAAAATCTCAGCATTTCTGTCATCGAACTTTATCTCCACTTCTGAGTCGTCGTGTGCGAGTGTGTTTTTAAGTATGCCTGCCGGTTTCTTTGGCAGAATGAATGATGCCGGTTCTTGACCGCTAATGGTTAATATCTTGTTTCTAACCATTTTGTGTCCGTCTGTTGCCACAATAGCAAGAGCCTCTGGCGTAAGGTCAAAGAAGATACCGTTCATTACCGGTCTTATTTCGTCGTTGGCAGTTGCAAAAATTGTTCTTGTTATATTTTCCAACAATACATTTGATGCAATCTTAATAGAGTTGGCATCCTCCTGTAGATCCTGACTTTGCGGAAATTCGTCAGCATTTTGTGCAGTAAATTTATAATCTCCGTTTTGGAATAGTATTTTTACAGAATATGTATTCTCGTCTATTTCAATTGTTATAGGTTGTTCTGGCAGTTCTTTAACGGCATCTGTAATTGTCTTGCTGCTAATCGCAAATTTGCCGTCCACGTCACACTCGTCGAGTTCTATGTCAATTTTCATCTCATTTTCTTTATCAGAAGCCGTGAGTTGAAGTTTCCCATTGCTTACGTTAAATAGGATACAGTCAAGAATCTGTAGTGAATTCTTACTGTTTTGCACTTTCTGTAATGCGATGAGCCGGTTGGCGAGAACCGTGCTGGACAATGTAATTCTCATTGTTGTATATGTTTTTATTAAATAATAAGTTTTGTTTCAATCGGTTGTTAACCGAGCACAAAAATACGGAAAATATTTTGATTAAACAAAAAATAATGGAATTTGTTTTTTAAATTGAAATAATTTTGTTACTTTCGCAAACAATAAAAAAAATTTGTAAAAAATACTGATATAAGAAAATGGAATTACAAGGAAAAGTTATTGCTGTCTTGCCTGAAAGAAGTGGTGTTTCAGCACGTGGAGAATGGAAGTCTCAAGATTATGTTATAGAAACACCCGGTGCTTACCCTCGCAAGATGGTTTTTAGCGTTTTTGGTGCAGACCGCATTGAGCGTTTTAAAATACAGTTAGGTCAGGAGGTTAACGTCTCTTTTGATATTGATGCCCACGAATATAATGGTCGTTGGTTTAACAACATTCGTGCTTTCGATGTACGTTTGGCTGACCCTGCTGTTTCTGAGGCAGCTGCTCCTGGTGTTCAGCCTATGCCGGCAGGTGAAGCCTTCCCTTCTGCAAGTCAGGCTACTGACAATGCAACATCTGAAGGTGAAGGTTCTTCAGACGATTTACCTTTCTGATTCGTGTAAACGAAACAGCTTTTTTACTGTGTCTTGAAAAAAGAATACAATCTTCTTTCAAGACGCTTTTTATTTGAAACTCTTTGTCTTATTTATATATTTTGTGAATCTTCATGCGAAATATACAGCAATTTTTTTGTATCTTCCTTTATTCGGTATCTGTTGTCTGTGCGAAGACCTATAAGCCATATAATATTACCGTTAGCGTCCTCTATTAAAGGTTGTCTTTCTTTTTCAAAAAGAGTTAGCTTCTTGTCAGTAAGAAAGTCGCTTACACTTTTTTTGCCTTTCATCCCAAAAGGAGTAAACCAGTCACCTTGCTGTGGTGTTCTTAGTATGAGCGGGAAAACTACCTTGTCTGCATCTATTGTTGCTATATTTGGCAGAATAGATATATCCTTTTTGTCTTTGTATTTTTTAATTTCCAGTCGTAAGGTTATTTTGTCATTAAGTTTATAAACGCCAGTTTCTGGTATTTTGTAGGTTCTATTACATTCAGAAAAATTTGTTTGCGGTTCTATAATTATAGATTCACGGTCAATAAGCAACCTGTGACTTTTAGATAAATAAGTTTTCCCGCATTGTGCAAATCTTAGTCTGTTGTGTATTTCTTCGATTGTAGAAGGTGTAAAATTGAAGTTCTTCAGTATGTAGAATAGTGTGTATTCTGGTGATGCTGTATTAAAAAGTTTCTGCTTATTAATGCTTGTTATATGCTTACTGTTTGTTGTAACAATTTCTTTTTCAGATGCTTTCAAGGACTCGTTAAATATTTTTTCAGCTTCGCGTAATCTTAATGCAGTATTTGCAATATCTTTATCTGCCGATGGATTTATACTTCTAATTATCGGCATTAGGTTTAATCGTATTTTGTTTCTTGTAGCATCGTCAACGAGATTTGTACTGTCCGTAACGAAGTTTTGTTGTTGCCTGTTCAGAAAGTTCTCAATATCCTTCCTTGATACAGAAAGCATAGGGCGTAGAATGTACCCGTTTTTAGGTGCGATACCTGTAAGTCCGTTAATTCCCGTACCGCGAATAAGGTTTAAAAGCAGTGTTTCCACAGAATCCTCCCTATGATGTCCTATGCAAATACCTTCAGCGCCAATGTCGTGGCGTAGTTGTTCAAAGTAGTTATATCGTAAATCTCGTGCAGCCATTTCGATACTAATCTTGTGTAGCTTTGCGTATTCAATTGTGTCGAAATGTATAATATGTATTTTGATTCCGTTTTTTTTGCAAAGTTCAATACAGAACTGCTCATCACGGTCAGATTCATCGTCTCTGAGCTTGAAGTTGCAATGAGCAGCTTCTATATTAACACCGAGTTCCTTTAGTGAGAGCAATAGAGCTACACTGTCGGCGCCTCCCGACAGTGCAGAAATATACAGCTTTCTTTTGTCTATCAGCTTTTCATTGCTGATAAACGTTTCAATTTCATTAAGAAATCTGTCCTTTTCCATTATCATTCTACGTATAATACAAGTCCTTTAAGATATTCTCCTTCAGGATGATAGATATTGATAGGGTGGTCGGCTGGCTGGTGGAGCTGGTGTAGTATGCGGACTTTTCTCTTAGAGAGTGCTGCTGCTGTAAATACTGCGTTGCGGAAGTTGTCTTTTGTAACAACCTGAGAACAGCTGAAAGTAAACAGGATACCACCGTGTTTGATGCGCTCAAAAGCCTTCACGTTAAGTCTTGTATATCCTTTTAGTGCATTGTGCAGTGCTGCTCTATGCTTTGCAAAAGCTGGAGGGTCGAGGATAATGAGGTCGTAGAAGTCTTTTGCATTGTCAAGAAACTTGAAGGCATCGTCACAGAAAGCCTGGTGTCTCTTGTCTCCAGGGAAGTTGAGCTCTACATTGGCGTTTGTCAGTTCAATAGCTTTTGCGCTACTGTCGACAGAGTGCACCAAATTTGCGCCGCCTCTCATGGCGTAAAAAGAAAAACCTCCAGTGTAGCAAAACATGTTGAGCACGTTTTTTCCTGCAGCATATCTTTCCAGAAGACTGCGGTTTTCGCGCTGGTCAACAAAGAATCCAGTCTTTTGTCCCTTTAACCAGTCAACATGGAATTTCAGTCCATTTTCAACAGCTGTATTATCTGCACTGCCACCTATAATAAATCCATTTTCTTGTCCCAGATCAGCTTTATAAGGCAACGTAGTTTCACTCTTGTAGAAAATATTTTCAATCCTTCCTCCCATCACTTCTATAAGAGCATTTGCGATATCTTTTCGCCATATATGCATACCTACGCTATGGGCTTGCATAACGGCAGTTTTTCCATAACAATCGATAACAAGTCCGGGTAGTCCGTCGCCTTCTCCGTGTACAAGTCTGTAGGTGTTGTTTTTCGGGTTGTCGGCAATGCCTATGGAGATTCTCATTTTAAGAGCTTCCGTCAGCCGTTCCTTCCAAAAAACGTCATTTATTTCGATGTCGTCAAACGACAGTACCCTTACGGCGATACTTCCAATCTGATAGTGTCCTACAGCAATGAAATTCCCTTCGTTAGAGATTACCCTTACAGTATCTCCGTCGTTTATATCATTGTCAGCTTTTGCTATTGCACCAGAGAAAATCCATGGATGAAATCTTTTTAGACTTTCATCTTTACCTCTTTTCAAATATATATTCTTATACATATTTTATTCTGTTATTATGTTATTTTCTTCTTTGTCCTTATTCTCGTTTTCAGTATTGACAAGTTCGTATTCGCCGGTACGTTCCAGTCTCATCAGTTCTTCGTATAGCATGATACATGCCCATGCATCTGTAGCAGCATATGCCTTCTGTTTGTCTGAGAGAATGTCTGCCTCCCAGTTAGTGAGCCTTTGCGCCTTGCTTATTTTCTGTCCGAAGAAGTTTGCATAGAGCTTTTGCAAGCTCAAGTCTTCCACGCCAATTTCTCCAACATGTTTTTGTAGGTCAATGAATGCGCCAGGGGTGAATTCAGCTCTTTTGTGCATGGACATTATGTCATCGTGGAGCGAAAGTCCGATTTTGGGTATATTTGTATCTTCAAGCAATTTTATTATTGCATTAGTCATTCCTGTCAGGTTAAGTCTGAAAAGTACACATACGTCGTGTGTGGCGACTTGAAGCAGAGCCACCTTATGTTGACTACCCTTTTTGAAAGCCGGTCTTGTTTCCGTGTCGATGCCTAAAATCTCTTGGCCGAGTAGAAAATCCACAGCCTTTTCAGCTTCGCTTTCAGTCGTCACCACAATTATTTTTCCATCGAAAAGCGCTCTTGGCATGTCTGTTATAGAGCGTTTGTTGATTTTGTTGTATATAATTTTTTTCATCAGTTTATAAATAGAGAGTGCAAAATTAGAAAAAAAAAGCGAGTTTGTTGGCATTTCTTGCTTTTTTCGTTTACTTTTGTATTAACTTTGCATTAAAGACAAGCTAAAGCTCTTGTCGGTCCATGTAAAATTACCTATAAAAAACAAACAGAAGCAGTATAATGGCAAAGAAAAAAAACACGCGGAAAGCAAGTTTCAGCGAGACAATAGGATTGAACATCCTGCAGAATGATATTTTCAATTTTATTTTCGGTATATTATTGTTCATATTTTCAGTATGGATGATTGTTGCCTTCATTTCATATTTTAGTACGGCGGCAGAAGACCAAAGTCTTGTCATGGAGTTGCGTAGTGGTGATTTGTTTAACACCAACCATGTGTTTATGAACATGTGTGGACCGTTGGGTGCACTTGTCTCAGATTTCTTCATTGCCCAGTGTTTTGGCTTCTCGGCTTTTATCATACCTTTTTTTCTCTGCCTTGTGGGGCTGAATATGATTAAGGCATACAAGACAAACCTCCTGAAATGCTTTCTATGCCTTAGTGTCGTGATGCTGTGGTTTTCTGTAGCTCTTGCCAAATTCCTTACTCCATTTATTGGCGACGAAGTCTACAACCCGGGCGGCGGACATGGCGAGTTCTGTGCACAGTGGCTTGAGAATGTTACAGGCGTTCCAGGTCTTGTAGGTATACTTGCAGTAGTGGCAATAATATTCCTTACATATCTTACTACGGAGACGGTAAATGTCGTTCGCAAGATGTTGAACCCTGTAGGGATTATAACTAATAAAGTCGGGTTTTATGTTACCAACCGAAATTCTGACTCTGTGGGACGCCAGTCAACAGCTCCGGAAATGACACAAGATGGTGTAGACAAAGAAGAAAATAAAGGGTCTGATGTATATGATAATCCAACCCGTCAGACCGTAGAATTCCCTGAAGGTTCATCACCAGTAATAGAGATGACTCCAAATTTGGAGCCAATAGAAGAATCTGTGCCTGCAGCTTCGGATTCTACACAAATGCAGAAAGAACAAGTACATTACCAAATGGATCCGGGACTGGTTATTACAAAAGCGGGAAAGGAAGATGCTGCAAGTGGCGAGACAGTTGCTTCGGATAGTCCTCTTGACACGCCTATAAACCCTAAAGAGCCATGGGTGAATTATAAATACCCGACTTTGAGCCTGCTGAAGAAATACGATGACGACGACGAGCCTTATATAGACATGAAGGAACAGACGGCAAATAAAAACCGTATCGTTGAAGTCTTAAACAATTTTGGCGTACAGATAAAAACCATTTCGGCAACCGTCGGACCTACCATAACATTATATGAAATAACCCCAGCAGAGGGAGTGAGAATCTCAAAGATCCGAAATCTTGAAGATGACATAGCGTTAAGTTTAAAGGCGGCAGGAGTGAGAATTATCGCTCCTATTCCAGGCAAGGGAACTATTGGTATTGAGGTGCCAAATGCCAAGGCGAATATCGTGTCGATGGAAAGTATTCTAAACTCGGAAAAGTTCCAGAAATCAACATATGAACTGCCAATAGCATTGGGTAAGACGATTACCAACGAGGTGTTTATGGTTGATCTTGCCAAAATTCCTCATTTGCTTGTGGCTGGTGCAACAGGACAGGGAAAATCTGTAGGACTCAATGCTATAATAACCTCATTGTTATATAAGAAGCATCCGAATGAACTGAAGCTTGTCCTTATTGACCCGAAGAAAGTTGAGTTCAGTATATACGCAAATATTGCAAATCATTTTATGGCAAAGGTACCGGACAATGACGATGAGCCTATTATTACAGATGTAACGAAGGTCGTTCGTACATTGAACAGTCTTTGTAAGTTGATGGACACCCGATATGATTTACTGAAACTTGCTGGAGCAAGAAATATAAAAGAGTACAACAAAAAGTTCCTGAATCATCAGTTGCGGCTTACCGACGGACATGAGTTCATGCCGTATATTGTAGTTGTAATAGACGAGTTCGGAGATCTCATCATGCAAGTAGGCAAGGAAGTGGAATTGCCAATTGCACGTATCGCACAGCTTGCACGAGCAGTCGGAATCCACATGGTAATAGCTACACAGAGGCCTACGACATCTATTATAACCGGAAATATAAAAGCCAATTTCCCTGGACGAATGGCGTTCAAGGTTAGCTCAATGATCGACTCGCGAACAATTCTGGATCGTCCTGGTGCCAATCAGCTTATAGGTCGAGGAGACATGCTTTTCCTTAACGGAAATGAGCCTGTCAGAGTTCAGTGTGCCTTTGTGGACACCCCTGAAGTTGTACGTGTTAATGACTATATCGCATCTCAGCCTGGACCTATAGAACCTATGGAATTGCCAGAGCCGGCAACCGACGATGGTATGGAAGTTTCCGGTGGGGGCATAGATGCCCGCACACTCGACCCATTGTTCGAGGAAGCGGCACATGCCATTGTCATTACTCAGCAAGGCAGTACTTCGATGATTCAGCGTCGTTTCTCTATCGGCTACAACCGTGCCGGAAGATTGATGGATCAGATGGAGAGTGCCGGTATAGTAGGAGCGGCACAAGGCAGCAAGCCGAGGGAGGTTCTCATTCAAGACGAGAACAGCTTGGATTCTCTCTTGATGCAATTGAGGAGCTAAGTCTTCATATCCAGGAGACTGCCTTTAGCAATATGGCTTTCTTTTCTGTAATCTTTTAAAAACATTATGAATATGGTAAATAAGATAATTATGAAACGACTTTTATTCGCGTTAGCCTTTGTAGCGACTGCTTATACAGGAGCATTCGCCCAGAGTGCTCGTCAGATATTGGATAAAACAGCCAATGTAATCGGCTCCAGAAGTGGAGTAAAGGCAAACTTCAAAATGTCTGGAAGATTAGGCAAATCAAGTGGAACCGTTGCCATAAAGGGAAACAAGTTTAATGCCTACACACCGCAGGCTGTTGTCTGGTATGATGGCAAGACGCAATGGACTTACATGAAGCATAGCGGTGAGGTGAATGTAAGTACACCGACAGAGGCGCAGCAGCAAGCCCTCAATCCGTATAAGTTCATATACATATATAAAAACGGCTATAATCTCAGTGCTAAGAAAAGTGGTAGCGGGTGGCAGGTACATCTCGTTGCACAGAACCAGAAGCGTACGATAAAGGAAATGTACGTAACGGTAAGCTCAAGCTATCAGCTCAGTCAGGTAAAAATGCGACAGAGTGGGGGATGGACAACGATCAATGTTTCAGGTTTTCGAAAGGCAACCCTCTCTGATTCGCAGTTCCGTTTCAACAGTCGTGAGTATCCTAATGCTGAAATTATAGATTTGAGATAATCTAAGAAGAGGATATGAATAGGTTTCAAGTATATAGGGCTTTAAGAAAGCATGTCGTCTTGAGCGAGGAACGCAGCGTAATGTATGAAACGAACGTTGTAGCTAAGGTTCTGATTTTCCTTGCCTCTGCAATGGTCGCTTTATACCTTGTGTTTATTGCCGTCGGGCTGTCTCTTATAGCAAATGACATCCGCGGCTATACTCCGTGTCAGTTCATTTGTGGTATTATGCCGTTCCTACTCGTTGTCGATGCCTTGGTGAGAACAGTAGTTCAGTCTACTCCAGCACAGCTTGTAAAGCCTTATCTGCTTCTGCCGTTAAAACGCTATGAATGTGTTGACGCTTTTGTGATTTCAAGCATCATTACGCCGAACAATTTATTGTGGCTTTTCTTGTTCGTTCCATATGCAATAATGTCGGCTGTCTTCAGTGCCGGTCTTATGCCGGCACTCTTCCTCGTCATTTGTTTACAGCTAATATTCGTGTGCAACAGTCTCTTCTTCATGCTTTGCCGCACGCTTGTAATCCAGCATGTCGCGTGGTTGGCACTTCCTTTGGCTGTATACGGAATGTTGTTCTTGCCATGGCTGGTATCAGATTTCGATACATTCTTCCGCTTCTACGGTGCACTTGGCTCGCTTATATCAGAAAAGTCATTAGTGCCTTTTGTTGTAATAGCTGTATTTGTCGTGCTGATGTTCAAAATAAACCAGAAGGTACAATATATTTTCGTGTCGGCAGAGACAATGACAGACAGCGACGTTAAGATAAAGAAAATTTCATCATTCTCCGTCTTCGACCGTTTCGGTCAAACAGGCGAATACTTAAAGTTGGAACTAAAGGGAATGTTGCGCAATAAGAATATGCGACATACCTTTATCTTCTCAATGGGATTCATTGTGCTTATAAGCATATTGGATTCTTATACAGGATTATATGCAGATAGTTTCTCTGAAAAATTCTGGTCCTTATATCCGTTTACGCTTATGAGCATGAATCTTGTCCGTATAATGTGCCCTGAGGGAAACTATATAGAATGCCTTCTCGTGAGGAAGGAGAATATTCGAAGTTTGCTTGAGGCAAAATATTATTTTTATTCCATAACCCTACTCATTCCATTTATCTTGATGTTGCCGACCGTTATTGCCGGCACTTACCCTCTATTGTTGTTAATGGGTATGATGATTTTCACGGCAGGTCCCGTCTACTGTATGCTGATGCATCTTGCTATTATAAATAAGGTTACAATGCCTTTGAATACGAAATTGACGCGTAAGACAGGCGTAGAAACCAACTACGTACAGGTAATTGTTGAAATGGTAGCCATGTTCCTCCCGATAGCCCTCGTTTCCGTGCTTGATGCATTTATCGGCAGCATACCCACATATCTTTTCATGATAATTGTCGGTCTGGCTTTTATCCTAACCAACAGGATTTGGATAAACACGATATATAAGCGCATGATGAAGAGGAAATATAAAAACCTTGAAGGGTTTATGTCTTCAAGATAAGTATTTCTGTCGCCAAAATAATAACTTTTGCCGTGTTTAACAACACTTTTACAAACGTTTTCGGAAAGTTTTACGCATATTATTGCCCAGTTCTTTCAGAAAACGTTTAACTTTGCACTATAGAAAACATTCATTATCATAGTGCCGATAAAATTTAGTATTAATAATATAATCTAACGTAACTAATCTTTTAACAATCAAAAAAATGAGAAAAAAGATTTTTGCGTCTGCATTAATGCTGATGGCAACATTCGGTATTGCCAAAGCTGATGTAACGCAGACGTTGACCATAAACGGTCAGAATGTAGAGAAGGTGGTTTCGCAAATCACTTTCAGTGGAGATAACGTAGTGCTCCATTTCAATGGTTCAGAGGAGTCCTATCCGATGAACGACGTACAGATTGATTTCTCGAGTACTGACGGAATCAACACAGTTTCAACATTTACATTCAACGGAATCGTAGACGGCCAGCTGAACCTTGACGGTCTTGCAGCCGGAACTCCTGTTGCTGTTTACGACATATCAGGAAAGAAAGTTGCTGCAACACGCGCTCAAGGCGAGGCAACACAGTTGAATGTAGACAACCTGAACGGCGGAGTATATATTCTGAAAGCCGGCAATCAGATAGTCAAATTTGTTAAACGCTAAATCGTAATGCTGAAATGAAAAAGATACAATTACTATTTACATTGCTGTTTTGCATGATTTTCGCATCAGCAAACGCACAGACATGGGACTTCACTACTATGTCGGAAGCTGATAAGGCTCTTTGTGCCGCAGATGCCAACTGGCTCCTCGGTACTGACAGATACTGCTATCTGCTTGAACTCTCAAATGCTCCGCTGACAGCCAACGGCACAGAACTGGCTTATGCCAAGGGACTGAAATTTACGGCTGGCGCAGCTTCTGAAAAAGCCGAGGGTAAGGCTAAGATTCGCCTTAACTACGGAAGTAGTCGACTGGAACTCAACGGCACTAATGTAGCGATGATAATCCCTGGTCTCAAGGCAGGACAGAAGGTTACAGTGAAGTGTAAGTCGGGCAAAACCAATGAAGCTCGCGGCTTGAATGCTACAAACCTTACACCTGTAAGTGGTTCTTTCAACTCCACATCTGCCGACGACCAGACAAACGTAGGTACAGTAACTGCCGATGGCGACGTGCAACTTACTACATCTGCCGGAATGTATATCTATTCCGTTGAAGTAGCAGAAAACGGCGGTGGCGGTTCTACCGACCCTGTTACTCCTTCAACATCAAACGATGTGGCAATGAATCTGGCAAAGAACCAGATGCGCGTAACACTTGCATCAAACGATGTGAAATATTACAACACAGAGAGCCTCGCCTCTGTAGACATCAACGGTGGAAATATCTCTATCAATCCTGCAAACGGCAATGCTGCCGACGTTTTTCAGGGCAATGTTAGCCGTCTCGCCTTTGCTAAGGCTAAAGAGGGCGGACAGAGCGGTGAAATTGACAACCCACAGGGTGCAATTCAGATTTCTGAGTCTAAGGGATGGCTTGAGACAGTCTATGCTAAGTGGGCTCCATATACAGGAGCTGAATCATACAATGTTTACTGCAACGACAAGAAGATTGACCAGCAGCTCGTTCGTCTGTATCCTACATACGTTCGTGCCGACGTGCTCGGTCTTGCTGCCGGAACATACAACCTGAAGGTTGTTGCCGTTGATAAGGATGGAAACGAGATTGCAGGTTCTGCAAGTACTGTAAGCAACCTCATCGTAAAGAACTACAGCCGCGAAGGCTTTGCTCACTTTAAGAGCGGCAGCAACGGCGTTGGTGCTTACAACAACGACGGTACGCTGAAGGCTGGTGCAAAGGTGTTCTATGTAACAGCAAAGACAGCAAAGACAATCTCTACTGAAGTTGCCGGTGCCGGCAAGTGCACAGGTATCCAGGCTATATGCGACGCTTATCAGAAGGGAAAAGACCAAACTCCTATCGCTTTCCGTTTCATCGGTCTTGTGAAGAAGACAGACCTCGACAAAGTATCAAGTTCTGAGGAAGGACTTCAGATTAAAGGCAAAGGCGCTTACAATGTAATGAACATGACTTTCGAGGGTGTCGGCGATGATGCAACAGTTCACAGCTTTGGCTTTATCTGTCGCAATGCTTCAAGTGTAGAATTCCGCAACTTTGCAATTATGCGTTGTATGGACGACTGTATCTCTCTTGATACGGACAACTCCATGATTTGGATTCACAATATGGATTTCTTCTATGGTCCTAACGGAGGTGGCGACCACGCAAAGGGTGACGGTACCGTTGACCTAAAGAATGACTCTCAGTATCTTACAATCTCATACAACCGTTTCTGGGATACAGGTAAGAGCTCTCTCTGCGGTATGAAGAGCGAGACTCAGCCTAACTATATCACATATCACCACAACTGGTTTGACCACGCTGACTCTCGTTGCCCTCGTGTTCGCACAATGTCCGTTCACGTATGGAACAACTACTTCGACAATGTTGCCAAGTATGGCGTAGGCTCTACAACAGGTTCAAGTGTATTTGTTGAGAACAACTACTTCCGTATGACAAACCGCCCTATGATGAGCTCTCTGCAGGGTACTGACGCTACTGGCGACGGAACATTCTCTGGCGAGAACGGCGGTATCATCAAGTCGTTCGGTAATGTATTTGCTGAGAATGGATCTTACTTCAGCTACATCACTTATCAGAAGAATAACACAAGCTTCGACGCTTATGAGGCTTCTTCACGCAACGAGCAGGTTCCTGCTTCAGTAAAGACTCTCAAAGGTGGCACTATTTACGACAACTTCGATACTAACTCATCTCTGATGTACACATATAATGTAGATCCGGCTGAGGATGTTCCTGCTGTCGTTACAGGCTTCTATGGTGCTGGTCGTATCAACCATGGCGATTTCACTTGGACTTTCGCTGATGTAGACGGACACAACGTTTCTTCTTATGCTTATGATGCTAAGCTCGGTGCAGCTCTCGACAACTACAAGGCTACTCTCGTTAAGGTTTACGGAGAGGGCGGTAGCTCTCCAGAGACAGGTACTGAGAATCCTGGCGGTGGCGAGACTGGCGGTGGTTCTACAACTGAACCTGATCAGCCTGAAACACCGGAGGGAACAGTGCTTTGCACATTTACAGACCAAAAACCATCAAGCAGCATCTTTACTGTAACTGGCAGCTATTCTACAAGCAAGGGTACTGCAACTATTGACGGAGTGTCATATAATACTTGCGTAAAGATGGAAAGTTCTACTTCTATCGCATTTACCCTTACTGAGAGTAAGAAGGTAACTCTCTATTTCGCCGACAGCGAGACTGCTTCCATCAAGATTGACGGCACAAAGAAGACTGGCGACAAGAGTTCGTATACTGAGACTCTCGCTGCTGGTGCCCATACAATAACAAAGGCAGATACGCGCAATCTCTTCGGCATAAAGCTTGAAAATGCTGAGTAATAACAACTATAAAAAGACCTGCGGATAAATTGTAGGTCTTAAGATAAAAACAAACGGGGTGTGATTTTCTCACATCCCGTTTTCTGTTTTATATAGATTTTATTCCGTTTTTTTAATCACAATAGTCGGAAAGTTCATGAATGTTCCTTTACGTATCTTTTCACGATAGCGAGAATCTCAACACCATATTTGTCGGCTTTCGCTTTGCCAATACCAGGAATCTGAACAAGAGCGTCTAAGTCTGCCGGCAGAGTGTTTGAAATCCCCGAAAGCGGTTTCTGTGCCAGTATGCAATAAGCCGGAAGTCCTTCTTCGTGCATCTTTTCCGTTCGCCAAGCTATGAGCTCGTTAAGCAGAGTGGGGTGCAGGTTGCCGTCAGGTATAACAGTCTTTGTCGTCGTTTTCTTTTTACTCTTTTGACTGCCGCCACCTGCGTTATTGCCGAGTAGGACAGATGCCTTAGCCTTCAGATAACCTTCTGTAGAGAAAGGACTGTCGGCAGCAAAGCGAAGCATCTGGATTTTCAGAGTCATCACCTCGCGCAGAGTCTCGACGGCATTATCCAGCTGTTTCTTTATCTGTTTGTTTCCGGTCTGCAAGTTGCTTTTCAGGAAGACATCGTTTGCCAAAGCTGTTTCCTTCAGGAAATAACGGGCACCTTTAGAGATTCTTTGCTGTAGTTCATCGCTGACCTTGCAGTCATGACATTCGGCAGCGAGCTGTTCATATTGCAGGCGGAAGCGGTTTGCTACCAATGTAGCCCGTTCGTGGAAAGCCTTCAGTACGACTCTAAATTCAGAGAGTGTCTTGGGGTAGGTATTATATAAGTGTTCGCTTACAACCCTGTTCATATTGTTCAGAGCCCTTTCCGCCGGAATAAAGTCAAAAAGTTCGTTGAGCAGGTTTATCATATATCTGCGCCTCATCGCCGCAATATCGCTTTCTTTTGGTTCGTTAGCCTCAACCTGTTTGTTGAAGCTCTCCACGCGGTTGTCTGATATTATCGCCTGTGGAGTGAGCGGCGAGCTCAGTACGAGACCGCTTAGCGATTTGCATCGGCTCAGGGCAACATAAGTTTGTCCGTGAGCAAACGAGGCATGTGCATCAATGATGGCGTGGCTAAAGGTAAGTCCCTGACTTTTGTGTATTGTTATAGCCCAGGCGAGCTTTACGGGATATTGCGAGAAAGTCCCTTCCACTTCCTCCTTTATTTCGTTAGTCTTGTCGTCGATAGTATAGCGGCAGTTTTGCCACGTTTCCCTTCCCACCTCTATGTGCTGTCCGTCGTCCTTCGACCTCACGCAGAAGCCGTTGGCGGAAATGGCACAGACCTCGCCAATCATACCGTTGTAGTATTGTTTATTGCCGGAAGTGTCGTTCTTTACGAACATCACCTGTGCGCCGAGCTTTATTTCAAGATTCTCGTCGGTAGGGTAGGAGTATTCTGGGTAATTGCCCGTAATCTCCGCCCGATACGAAAAAGTCCTGCCCGGCAGCGAAGCGAGTTCTTGATCGTTCGTGCGTTGTGCAAAGGCATTGTGTGTTGTGAGTCTTATGTAGCCATCTTCTGGCTTTGGAGAGAAATTGGGGATATACCTCTTGTTGAGTTCTGCAAGAGTATTGCTGTCGGCTTTCCCTTCACGTATCTTGTTGAGGATGTCGATAAACTTGTTGTCGTCTTGTCTGAACACCTTCTTTAGTTCTACGGTAGCATAATTAATCTGTCCGAGGGCAATGCTGTCGAAGAAGTACGGCGACTTGTAGTATTGGCTCATCATCTGCCATTCATCGTCCTTCACCACAGGAGCCAGCTGCTGTAGGTCTCCAATCATGAGCAGTTGTACTCCTCCGAACGGCAGACTGTTTCGCCGGAAGCGTTTCAGGGCATTGTCTACCGCATCGAGAAGGTCAGCTCGCACCATACTTATCTCGTCTATCACAATCAAGTCCGCACCGCGTATAATCTTCAGCTTCTCCTTGCTGAAGCGGTAATGCGACTCAGTGCTTGTAACTCCGGGGATGAAAGGCGAGAACGGCAGTTGGAAGAAAGAGTGTATTGTCACTCCCCGTGCGTTGATGGCAGCAATTCCCGTTGGTGCGAGAACCACCATTCGCTTGTCTGTCGTTTCTTTCAGACATCGCAGGAACGTAGTCTTTCCGGTTCCCGCCTTACCTGTAAGAAACAGACTTGTATCCGTTTCGCTCACGATTTGCCAGGCAAGTTGCCAGTCGCTATTCTTTACTATCTTGTTTGTTGTTGATGTTTGTTCCATTCATATGAATATTATACGTGTAAAGCAAGTAAGCTTACCTGTCGGCAAAGTTACGAAATTTTTCCGTCTTCTGTTTCATTGCAGGGGATAAACATATATAAAAATGCAGTAAAAGGGATTTACTGATAATCTACATTATCTTGTTAATTAAGCAGGTCTAGTAGGTTGTATCCGAAACATTAGTTTATTATAAATAAGGTGTATTTAATTTTTGACAAGGAAAAGAACAATATTTTTTTACTTTTTCTCAAAAAAAAGCTGAAAAATTTTGGCATTTATAAAAAACTGCGTACCTTTGCAACCGCAAATCAGAAATCGCAGTTCTGAGGAGCAGAAATGTTGCGCCTGTAGCTCAGT
>DCBP01000127.1:15634-25447 GCA_002314055.1 Prevotella sp. UBA1104 | reverse complement strand
CTTCGGGAGGGTTAGGGTGGGTTTCAAGGTGGTTTCCAATATGCACTCCACCATCCTCGCCGGTGGCGATTTCCCCACCCACAGCATCCCTCTCGAAGCTCTCCGCAATCCCGGTTTCCTCTGTTGCTGCGACGGAGCCGCCCAATCGGCTATCGCCAACGGACTTCATCCCGATGCCATTATTGGCGACGGCGATTCCTTATTGCCTGAATTGAAAGAGAAATACAAGGATATCTTCCACCAAGTTTCAGAACAGGAAGACAACGACCTCACCAAAGCCACACGCTTCTGCATCTCGCACGGTTTCACCGATATAACATACATCGCTGCCACGGGAAAGCGCGAAGACCACACTCTGGGAAACATCTTCCTGTTGCCGCGCTATCTTTGCGACTTCGGTATCCGTCCACTCATGCTCACCGACTATGGCTCTTTCCGTCCCGCAAGCGGCATGCATACCTTCTCCTCCTTCCCCCGTCAGCAAGTGAGCATCTTCAATATCTCCTGCTCCGAAATCAGAAGCGAAGGCTTGCGCTGGGATTCCTATTCATACAGCCAACTATGGCAGGGCACGCTAAATGAAGCCACAGGCAATGAATTTACACTTCATGCCGATGGCACTTACATCGTTTTCCAGACCTACGAGGCAAAATAATTTGTGTTCTTCGGTTTCTCCGGTTTCTCAAAGAACTCCGAGTCGTCCAAGTTGCCCGATTCGTCCTATTTGTCTGAGAAGTCCGGAACGTCCGAGCTGTCCTATTTGTCTGAGAAGTCTGAGAAGTCTGTAACGTCAGAGCTGTCCTATTTGTCCGAGAAGTCCGAGAAGTCCGAGAAGTCCGAGTCGTCCAAGAAAAAATAATTAAAAAAAAACATCCGGCAAACAAAATAATTTGTATCTTTGTAACCGTAATTTTGAAAACAACAAAAATATGTCATACGAACAAATGGCACGCTTGGAAGTGCTTAATGCCGTATCATGCATAAATTCCAAGGAAGAACTCGATGAGTTCAAAAATATGCTTGCGCATTATTTCGCAGAAAAGGCGCAAAAAGCTATCGATGCTTTATGGAATGACGGAAGCATTGATGAGAATACAATTGAAGAGTGGGGTAATGAACATATGAGGACTCCTTATGCAGCTAATCGTTCTTGACACAAATTGTCTTTTGCAGATATTGCCTTCAAGAAGTAAATATCACATAATATGGGAAAGAATACTAAATGGAGAGATTTCTTTATGTGTCAATACCGAGATTCTTGAGGAGTATGAAGAAATTATCGCAAATAAAACAACACCTTTGATTGCACGCAATATCGTTGAGGCTATTGCAAGACTGGCTTCAACATATTTTCAAACGTCTTATATCCATTTCCGGCTTATTGAGGTAGATGCTGATGACAACAAGTTCGTAGATTGCGCCATTGCCGCCGGAGCTGAATATATAGTGTCAAATGATTCTCATTTCTCAATATTGAATACAATAGAATGGCCTGTAATTAAAGTCGTAAAGATTGATGCCTTTTATTCTATGCAAAATGAATAGTTCGCTCTTTCCAAATGACTGTCGATTTATTTTATGGTTGTAACCGTAGTTTTGAAAACAACAATAACAATATTATAATAACACAAAGCATTATGGCAACAACACCAGAATTCAAGTATGCTCCTATGTTCCAGCTCGGAAAGGACACTACTGAATACTATCTGCTTACCAAAGACGGTGTGTCGGTAAGCGAGTTTGAGGGAAAGAAAATCCTCAAGGTTTCTAAACAGGCGCTCACACAGATGGCGCAACAGGCTTTCCACGACGTGGAGTTCATGCTCCGTCGCGAGCACAACCTGCAGGTGGCTAAGATTCTCTCTGACCCTGAGGCTTCGGAGAACGACAAGTATGTAGCTCTGCAGTTCCTGCGCAATGCCGAGACTGCTGCAAAAGGTATCTTGCCTTTCTGTCAGGACACCGGTACCGCTATTATCCACGGAGAGAAGGGACAGCGCGTCTGGACTGATTTCGAGGACGAGGAAGCTCTCTCGCTCGGTGTTTACAATACTTACACTCAGGACAATCTGCGCTACTCGCAGAATGCTCCTCTGAATATGTACGACGAGGTGAACACACGTTGCAACCTGCCGGCTCAGATTGACATCGAGGCTACCGAGGGCGACGAGTATCGCTTTGTTTGTGTTGCCAAGGGTGGAGGTTCGGCAAACAAGACTTACTTCTATCCTATGACAAAGGCTACTATCCAGAACGAGGGCACTCTGCTGCCGTTCCTCGTTGAGAAGATGAAGTCTTTGGGTACTGCCGCTTGTCCTCCTTATCATATTGCTTTCGTTATCGGCGGCACGTCGGCTGAGAAGAACCTGCTCACCGTGAAGCTCGCTTCTATAAAATATTACGACTCGCTGCCTACTACGGGCGACGAGACCGGTCGTGCGTTCCGCGACATCGACTTGGAGAACAAGCTCCTCGACGAGGCTCACAAGATTGGACTCGGTGCACAGTTCGGTGGTAAGTATCTGGCTCACGACATCCGCGTGGTTCGTCTGCCGCGCCACGGTGCAAGCTGTCCTATCGGTATGGGCGTGAGCTGTTCTGCCGACCGCAATATCAAGTGCAAGATCAATGCCGACGGTGTTTGGATTGAGAAGATGGACTCTAATCCTTCTGAACTTATCCCGGAGGAACTGCGCAAGCCGGGCGAGGGAACAAAGGGCATTGAGATTGACCTCGACAAAGGTATTGATGCCGTGCGCAAGGAACTCACCAAGTATCCTGTAAGCACCCGCGTTAATCTGAAAGGTACTATCATCGTGGCTCGCGACATCGCTCATGCCAAACTGAAGGCTCGTCTGGATGCCGGCGAGGAAATGCCGCAGTATTTCAAGGATCATCCTATCCTCTATGCCGGACCGGCAAAGACTCCGGAGGGCTATCCTTGCGGTTCTATGGGACCGACCACGGCTAACCGTATGGACCCGTATGTTGATGAGTTCCAAGACCATGGTGCTTCACTTGTTATGATTGCCAAGGGCAACCGCGGACAGGTGGTTACCGATGCCTGCAAGAAGCACGGCGGTTTCTATCTCGGCACTATCGGTGGTGTGGCTGCCGTTCTCTCGCAGAGCAGCATCAAGAGCATAGAATGCGTAGAGTATCCGGAACTTGGCATGGAGGCTATCTGGAAGATTACCGTTGAGGACTTCCCTGCTTTCATCCTCGTAGACGACAAGGGCAACGACTTCTTCAAGCAGTTGAAGCCATGGTGTCCTAACTGTAAGTAATATCCTTTACGTTACCCTCACACCCCTCACACTATCCCTCACACCTCAGAGTGCCGATAAACAGGGCGTTTGCGTGTGATTGGTGAGGGTGTGAGGGTAAAATGACTGAAAAATAATTTTCTTTTAAAATAAAAAAGTTAAGCGGCAAGCAGAACGATATATTCTGCTTGCCGCTTAAACATTTTTATATGAAATATTAATATCCGAATATATCTTCAGTTGTCAGCTTTCTTACCGGGGCGATCTTCTCCAAGCCCTTCATGTCGATTTCGTTCTCGTCGCCGAGAATGAGGTAGCGGAACGGCTTGTGGGCGATGTTCTCGTTGGTGAACTTAACCAAATCCTGGAGAGTGATTGAAGGCAGAGCATCGTATACCACCTTGTTGATGTCGTAGTCGATGCCGAGCTTCTTGTTGGCGAAGTAGGTCTGAAGGATGGCGAGCTTCGTGGTGCGCTGTGCCTCGATGCGCTTTGTTATTGCCTGTTTTGCAATCTCAAATGCCTTCTCAGACTGCGGAATGGTGTCCATGATGTTGTTGAACGTGCGTATGCAGTCCATCATCTTGTCGTTCTGCGAGATGATGTTGGTGCAGAAGTATTCCGGTCTGTCTTTCTTTGAAGGAGTGTAGTAGCCTGCCCATGCGCTGTAGGCAAGTCCGCGGGCTTCGCGAAGCTCCTGGAACACTACGGTGTTCATGCCGCCGCCGAAGTATTCGTCGAACATCGAGATTATCGGTTCGTTCTTCGGGTCATACTGCTTGCCCTCGTTGTGATACTGCATCATATAGATGTTCTTTGCCTTGTAAGGCGCAACCCAAATCTCGTTCTTTGGAGTGAGCTGTGTAGTGTATGGTTTGCCAACAGGAACATCCATTAGCTTCTTAGCCGGTTTGTGGCATTTGTCGATTGCTGCTACGGCATCCTTCATAGAAAGCGGACCGTAGTAGAGCACTTCGTGCTTGTAGCCATTCAGACTCTTTGCGAGGTCTACAATCTTCTGTAGGGCAGCTGTAGCAAGCTCTGTACTGTCAGGAATGTTGCGGAAAGAATTGTATTCACCATATTCTCCATAGTGTACCAATGCCCGGAAGTTGCTGTTCTGGTTCATCTTTGCATCGCGACGTCCCTTCATTTCAGTCTCCACCCAGCGCTTGTAGGCATCATTGTCTGCCTTGGCGTTCTGCAGGAAGTTTTCAGTCAGTTCGACAGCCTTCTGCATGTTGTCGGCAAGACCGTAGATGTTGATTCCTATTTCATCGTTGGTAACTGTGATGTTGTAGTCGCAGGCAAGCTTGTAATACTCCTGTTTGATTTGCTCCGCACTCATCTTGTCGGTTCCGAGATAGTCGATGTATTTTATGGCGTAAGGCAACCATTTGTTTGCCTCTTCGCCGAAGTCATAGCGAAGGTTCAAAAAGAAAGTGTTGTTTGTCTTGTTCTGCACGTAGTAAACCGGCAGTCCTTTTTTTGTCTTGCTTATCGACATGTCCTTCTTGAAGTCGAGGAAGCGAGGCTGTATAGGGTCAACCTTAGAATTGATAATGTCCGTAACGAACTGGCTCTGAAGGTCGCGGTTTGAAGGGATTGCTGTAATCTGTGGCTTGTCAATCTTCTTCTGTGTTGAGTCAACGCCCTCCTCCTTATATACAATGGCATAGTTGTTCTTCAGATACTTCTGTGCAAACGCCATGATATCCTGTTTGGTGATTTTGGAGATACGGTTGATGTAGTTCACCTTATCCTGCCAAGTCTCGTGATTGATGAAGGCATCGACGAACTCGTTGGCGCGCCACTCGTTGCTCTCGAGAGAATTGTTGTATTCGAGCTTGATGTTGTTGATAACCGACGGCAGCAGGTCGTCGCTGAACTCGCCCTTCTTCAGTTTCTCTATTTCGGCAAGCATAATGTCGCGCACGTCCTTCAATGACTGTCCTGGCATTGGCATACCGTAGAGGATAAACTGAGAGTATTCGTTCATACCGTCGAGCATGGATGCAGCATACTGGCATTTCATCTTCTGGTTGATGTTGAGGTCGAAGAGGCCTGCCTTGCCGTTGGCGAGGATGTGGTCGATAACCTGCAGCGTGTCTATCTCGGCAGAAGCCGATCCCGGGAAGTTCCAGCCCATCATCATGAAGGCAGCCTCCTGACCAACTACTGTTGTGTCGCGTGGAGCGGTCAGCTCTTTCACCGGTGCATACTGCGGGTAAGAAAGGTTGTCGCTCTTCTTCCAAGTGCCGAAGTATTTGTCGATAGAGGCGATAACCTTGTCCGGGTCGAAGTCGCCTGCCATACAGATTGCTACGTTGTTCGGCACGTAGTATCGGTGGAAGTAGTTCTTGATGTTTGTAATAGACGGATTCTTCAGGTGCTCCTGGGTACCGATGGTGCTCTGTGTTCCATATGGGTGGGTAGGGTAGAGCAGACGGTAGAGTGATTCCCAAACCTTGCGGTTGTCCTTTGCAAGACCGATGTTGAACTCCTCGTAAACAGCTTCCAGCTCGGTGTGGAAACCGCGGATAACCATGTTCTGGAAGCGGTCGCCCTCAACCTTTAGCCAGTTGTCAACCTCGTTAGACGGGATGTCCTCTGTGTAGCAAGTTACATCGTTGCTTGTGTAGGCATTAGTTCCAACTGCACCGATAGACGACATGAGTTTGTCGTATTCGTTAGGGATAAAATATTTTGCAGCAAGCTGCGACACACTGTCAATTTCGTGGTATGCCTGCTTTCTTTGAGCAGGGTCGGTAAGTTTGCGGTAAGCCTCGTATCGACGCTCGATGTCGTCGAGATAAGGCTTCTCTTTCTGCATGTCGGTGGTACCGAACTTAGCCGTTCCCTTAAACATCAGGTGCTCCAGATAGTGGGCAAGACCAGTTGTTTCTGCCGGGTCGTTACGGCTACCGGTGCGCACGGCGATGTAGGTCTGGATGCGCGGCTTCTCGTTGTTCACCGACAGGTAAACCTTCAGACCATTGTCGAGAGTGTAGATGCGGGCGTGCATAGGATCGCCCGGCACTGTCTCATACTTGTAGTCTTTTGCCTGAACGCCCAAAGTGAAGAGGGCACTGCAGGCAATGATAAACATTGATTTTAGTTTCATATCGTTTTGATTTTGAAATGATTTCTTTTTTTTGAAGTTGTTCTGGGAGGACTGGGAGAACTGGGAGGACTGGGAGAAATATTACAACTTAGTATGTCGAATTTAGAAATTTGTCTACAGTTTCCCTGTCCACATCGCCAAGTTCATATTCTTTTTCTGCATCTTCTGCAATCATGGCAAGCCATTCTCCACGAGCCTTCCGGCATCTTGCTATAAGACTCTGACGGTCTTCATGGTCGAGACTGAGCCATCCGTATGTGTCGTTAGCCACTTTCAGAGCGAGTCTTTTCTCCGTATCTTCTTTATTAAGAATCGTTCTGTTTATTGTTTCTGAGAGAGTTGCTGTATTGTCTATATCGCCATTTAGAATCCTTTCTACGATATCAAGTACTGCCGACTGGCTAATGAGCAGTCCGGAGAGGTCGGAGAGCATGATATCTTCTTCTGGAATCAGTGTATCGTCAGAGCAGTCGGCTTCTGTAAGATGTTCTGCCAGATACATCTTGAGTGCCAGACTGTATAGCGTTATTCCTTTATGTAGAGATGATTTTCTGATAAGAGAACCGTCGGCAAGTTGGTAAATGTCTTTATTTCCCTGTTTGTCGAGTATATTCTCCAGTATTCTTTTAGCTTCAGCAATTTTTGTTACCGTATATGCGTTGAGCCATGATGTTTCAACCATACTGTAGCGGCAGCCGTCGGGACGGGCGTCGCGCTTAGGCCATTTGTTCACATCGCGGTATGTTCCAACGGTTGCAAGGTTACGTCCCGGTACGATATAAGTGTCTTTTCCGTCGCCGATGACGTATGAGAACGGTAGGGAAGAAGTGTCGGGATGTGTGGCAATCTTTCCCATGCACATCGAGAAAGCTCCGATATGTGCAGGCCATAGGATGTGTGCTCCGCTTGCAGTCTTTGAGCCGTGTTCAAGAATGCCGTAGTGTATAGGTCCCATCTTATAGGCGTGGTTGCTGAAGTTGGTGTTTGACCCTGCATTATAAAATGAGTACATTCCTCCGATGAGCAGTGTAGACTTGTGGTGGCTGACCGAGAAGGGGCCGCAGAATGCAGCACAAGCCTCGCCGTTTGCCATATAAGAGTTGGCGAAGAAGAGGCTGTTTGTAGCCGAGAATCCGTCGGTTAGGGTAGAACATTCGCCGATGAAGCAGTTTTTTGCCATGGCATTGTTGTTTATTGTGGAACCGCTTGTCACCACGCATCCGTCGCAAATCACGCCAGCTCCGATATATACGCCATTATCGTTTTCTCCGGTAATAGTACATTCGCTGATGCGCTGTGCTCCACGGATTTCCGTACCGGCTCCAATCCACGAGTTTGTTATTTCGAGAGTATTCTGTATGCGGCAGTTCTTCTCGATGCAGGTGCGTTCAGGTATTGTGCGTTTCACTTCTTCCATAACCATGCGCCTTACGGCCTCCTTTGCCTGTTTGCGCTTGGCGATAGTAGTGTCTGAGTCGTCATATTGTTCTCCAAGACACGGTGGCAGCACTGTAAGGGCGGCAATCTGGCTTGTCAGTCCGCTAAATAGAGCTACGTTTCCGTCGCCAGCCTCGTTCATTACGCTAATCACGTTCCCCTGTCCGAATGTTGTTCCCTCCGTAGTTTGTATAGTAGCAACGTTGCTGATTATGCAATTGTCGCCGATGTCGCTATTGTATATAAAGCCGCTGACATTTTCAACCATACAGTTGTTGCCGATATTGGAGTTTACGACTCGTGCGTTACGGATGCCAGAAGGCAGTTCGATACCGACATCTGTTGTTACAGTATCGCTTGTTGAACCGATACTGCAGTTGCCAATAAATTGCACGTTATACAGATTGCTGGTCGAGAAGTTTTCGTCGACGGTAATCTTTTGCCAGTCTTGGGCATGACAGTTGTTCTGCTCAAGGGCTTTGATTTCTTGTTGTGATAGTTGGCGCATAGTTGCTTTATTTTTACTGGGAGAACTGGGAGAACTGGGAGTTATGGGAGAACTGGGAGTTTTTGGAGAACTGGGAGAACTGAGAGCTCTGAGAGTACATGGTAACTTCCTTCCCTCCCTTTGGGAGGGTCAGGGTGGGTTTTAGGGTGGGTTTTCGGGTGTTAGTTGTTTTTTACTCCTCCTCCTCGTAATCTTGATACAAGAAGTCGTTGTACGGATATTTCTGTACGTGGAGTTCCCTCACCCTTTTGTAAATGACATCACGCATTTCCTGAATGTTCAGCTTTTCCTTAGCCGATATAAACAGACAGTCGTCGCCCATTTTAGCCATCCATGTCTTCTTCAGTTCGTCGAGAGTGATGTTCTCCTTCGTTTTAGGTGTTAGATCGTCGGCATCCTTCTCAACCCACGAATAGGCATCAATTTTGTTGAAGATAATCATCGACGGCTTGTCGGCGCAACCAAGGTCGGCGAGTGTTTTGTCAACAACCTTAATCTGCTCCTCAAAGTCAGGGTGACTGATATCCACGACATGTAGCAAGAGGTCAGCTTCGCGAACCTCGTCGAGAGTACTCTTGAAAGAGTCCACCAGGTCGGTAGGCAACTTCCTGATAAATCCTACGGTATCGGCAAGCAAGAACGGCAAGTTCTCCACCACGACCTTCCTAACCGTAGTGTCGAGCGTTGCGAAGAGTTTGTTTTCAGCAAACACCTCGCTCTTCGACATGAGATTCATTAGCGTAGATTTTCCCACGTTTGTGTATCCCACGAGAGCCACACGGATAAGTCTGCCGCGATTCTTGCGCTGCGTAGTCTTCTGCTTGTCTATTTCGGCGAGCCTCTGTTTCAGGAGCGACATGCGTTGTAGGATGATACGGCGGTCCATTTCGAGCTGCGTCTCACCCGGACCGCGCAGTCCCACGCTACCTTTTCCTCCGCCCGAACCGGAGCCTCCACCCTGTCGTTCAAGGTGAGTCCATAGCCTCTGCAGTCGTGGCAACATATATCGGTATTGTGCCAGTTCCACTTGCGTCTTGGCATTAGCCGTTTGAGCGCGCATGGCAAAGATGTCGAGAATAAGCGACGTTCGGTCGAGAATTTTCACTTTCAGTTCATTCTCGATATTGCGAATCTGCTTAGCAGAAAGTTCATCATCGAAAATCACCATTCCTATTTCTCGTTCAGCATCCTCCTCGTCGAGGATATACTGTTTGATTTCTTCGAGTTTTCCCTTTCCTACATAAGTAGTCTGGTTCGGTCCGTTCACTTTCTGCGTAAACCGTTTCACGGTCACGGCACCCGCCGTATCGGCTAGAAATTCAAGTTCGTCGAGATATTCCTTGGTCTTCGCCTCGTCCTGTTCCTTTGTGATGAGTCCCACGAGGATAGCAGTTTCCGCCTTGACCTCTGATATTACAAATTCTTTCATTAATATTGTTCTGTATATTATAATATGTGTGCAAAGATAATGCAAATCG
>DCBP01000127.1:0-15503 GCA_002314055.1 Prevotella sp. UBA1104 | reverse complement strand
AATATAGGCCAAACTTGTTTGGGGTTATTGCCGAGATGTAGCTTATCTTATGCAAAGTTAAGCAAATCGGATTAAAGTATGGCAAAAGATTACGATAAAAGTCTTTAATGTAGCGAAAATATGATACCTTTGCAGAAATCTTTATAAGTATAGAATAAAAAATGACACTACCGGAAGAATTTTCTACATATACGCGAGAACTTTTCGGCGAAGAGCTTTGGCAGCAGTTTGTCAAGGGAATGAACGAAGAGCCCCCGGTGAGCATCCGTCTGAACCCCTTCAAGTTTGATGCCGCCACGATGCCATTGCCGGCAGAGGAAGACGGCGAGGTGGAGTGGTGTCCGGAGGGACGCTACCTGAAGGAGCGTCCACAGTTTACCCTCGACCCATTGCTCCATGCCGGAGCATATTATGTGCAGGAAGCAGCCTCGATGTATGTGTCGAAGGTGTTGCGCCAGCATGCCGACATGTCGTCGCCCTTGAGAGTGCTCGATCTCTGTGCAGCCCCCGGCGGAAAGACAACCACGGCAAGGAGCGTTCTGCCCGAAGGCAGTCTGCTTATGGCGAATGAGCCTATGCGCCCGCGTGCCAATATTCTGATGGAAAATATGCAGAAGTTCGGTCACCCCGATGTGATAGTAACAAACAACTATGCCATGGACTATCAGCGGAGCGGACTGCAGTTTGATGTTATCATCTGCGATGTGCCCTGTTCCGGCGAAGGCATGTTCCGCAAGGACGAAGGGGCGATAGGAGAATGGTCGGTGGCGAATGTGAAAAAATGCACCGCCCTTCAGCGAGAGATAATTGCCGACATAATGCCCTGTCTGCGTGACGGCGGACTGCTTATTTACTCCACCTGCACTTTCAATGCTCATGAAGACGAGGAAAACGTGAAGTGGATAGCCGACACCTACGACATGCAGCTTCTGGATATATCTGATGAAAATATGAAGTTACCCACCCTCTCCCCCTTGGGGGAGCCGGAGGGGGCTGTGGGGGCTCTGCATTTCATCCCCGGCGCCACCCGCACCGAAGGACTCTTCATGGCAGCAATGCGCAAACCAGGCGAGAGCAAGAACCTGATGGCGACATCCCCCGACCGCAAGAAAGAAAAGAAGCAGAAGAAGGGAAAACAGATGAAACAGCAGCCAGTGAAAGGGGCAAAGCAAATGGCAGAATGGCTCTCTGACAGTGGAGACTTTGACATAACGATGCTCGGAGGCAGGATAGTTGGAGTGAAGAAGACTTGGCGCAATATTTTCGATACGGCATGCGGCAAGCTGAGAGTGATGCATGCCGGTGTGGAGCTGGGCGAGCAGAAAGGTAAGGACATTATCCCTTCGGAGAGTCTCGCCCTCTCGACCAGTCTGAACCGCGAAGCCTTCCCTGTTGCGGAACTTGACCGCAATGCGGCGCTCGACTATCTGCGTCGCGAGCCGATAGCGCTAAGTGCCGACCTGCCCAGAGGATACGTGGTGGTGAACTATATGGGCTTGCCGCTCGGCTTTGTAAAGAACCTTGGAAACCGGACCAACAACCTGTTTCCGCAAGAGTGGAGAATAAGGAAAAGCCCCACCCCCGCGCAGCCTTTGGCTGCTTCCCTCTCCCCGAAAGGAGAGGGGAGTAGATACTCCGGAATATGACGGGAATAGCGAAAGTGATATAAAAATTATGATAACAATACATTGATATGTAAAAAATAATAATAGCAAAAAAATCCTCCAAGCAAATTCCTCCCCTCGAGGAGAGGGGAGGGGAAAGCCTCTCGGAGAGAGGCGCGGGAGAGGGGCTTTAAATATTTATGAAACAATACTTAGACCTTTTAGACCGTATCCTCACCGAGGGTACGAAGAAGCACGACCGCACCGGAACCGGTACGATAAGCATTTTCGGAAACCAGATGCGTTTCGACATGAGCCAGGGCTTCCCCCTGTTGACCACGAAGAAACTGCATCTGAAGTCGATAATCTACGAACTGTTGTGGTTTTTGAAGGGCGACACCAACGTGAAGTACCTTCAAGACCACGGAGTGAGAATCTGGAACGAATGGGCAGACGCTGATGGCGAGCTTGGTCCCGTCTATGGTCATCAGTGGCGCTCATGGCCAACGCCCGACGGCCGCCACATCGACCAGATAAAGAACGTTATCGACCAGATAAAGAACACGCCAGACTCAAGACGAATGATAGTGAGCGCATGGAACGTGGCCGACATCGAAGAGATGCACCTTCCGCCATGCCACTGCCTGTTCCAGTTTTATGTAGCCAACGGTAAACTCTCGCTGCAGCTCTACCAACGCAGTGCCGACACCTTCCTCGGCGTGCCTTTCAACATCGCCTCGTATGCCTTGCTGCTGCAGATGGTGGCACAGGTAACAGGACTCGAGCCGGGAGAATTCATCCATACCACAGGCGACACCCATATCTATCTTAACCATCTGGAACAGGTGAAGCTACAGCTTACGCGAACTCCGCGCCCATTGCCTACGATGAGGCTAAATCCGGATGTAAAGGATATCTTCGACTTCAAATACGAGGATTTCCAGTTGGAGAATTACGACCCGTGGCCACACATCCCGGGAGTGGTAAGCGTATAGAGACCCTAAAAAAACTACAAGCAATGCGAATAAACATCATAGCAGCCGTGGCACGCAACCGTGCCATCGGCAAGGACAACAAACTCATGTATTGGCTCCCAAATGACCTGAAGCGTTTCAAGGCATTGACCACGGGACACACCATAGTAATGGGCAGGAAAACATTCGAATCGTTGCCAAAGGGCGCCTTGCCCAACCGGCGCAATGTCGTGGTAAGTCGTTCTGTTGCGGAGCTTCCGGGTTGCGACGTGTATGCTTCGGTAGAAGAAGCACTTGGCAGTTGCGCTCCCGAAGAGGACGTATATATAATAGGTGGCGAAAGCATTTATCGCCAGACACTGCCATTGGCAGACCGCCTTTGTCTTACAGAGATTGCCGATACTCCCGATGGTGCTGATGCTTTCTTCCCTGAATATTCCGAGTGGAGAGAAACGGAGCGCAAAGACCATGATACGGACGAGAAGCACCACTACCGCTATTCGTTTGTAGACTACGTTCGCAAGTAATGCAGTGAACATCTGGAGCGTTTGATAGAAACACCGGGAGCGTTTGGGCTAAATACCGGGAGCGTTTGGGCTAAACACTCGGAGCGTTTGGGCTAAACACCGATAACGTTGCTATGCTCCAGTAATCTGGAGCTATAGAATTTAAGTCTTCAGTAAACAATTACAATTGTCGAGAATTTGATGAAGAAGTTTTTTTTAGCAATAATAATCTTTGCCGTAGCCTTAGTGGCGTGGGCGGCAGGCGTAGACGAACATTCGCCAAGAGTGAAATACCGTGGCGGAAAATCATATATGTATCGTGTCAGTCTCACCGACAAGCGCCATTCTCCCTTCACGCTTGCCGATGCCGGCGCATATCTCTCGCAAAAAGCAATAGAGCGACGCAGACGACAGCATCTGGCTATAGACTCAACTGATTTGCCAGTTTCCCAAACCTATGTAGACAGTATCGAGAAATGTGGCTGCCGAGTAGTATCGCGCTCGAAATGGAACAATACTGTAGTTGCAAACCTCACAGACACCATGATCGTAGGAAGAATCCGCCAACTGCCGTTTGTCAGCAGTGCAAAGCTTGTCTGGATATCCCCCGACTCGGTAGATGCCCCGGCTCCTCGCCCGCATTACCACAAGCAACTGGAGCTTCACGACACGACAAACATGCGGTCGCACGGAGTTGCAACAGATCAACTCGAGATGGTTGGCGGAATACGCCTCCACGATTCCGGCTTCCGCGGCAAGGGGATGACAATAGCCGTTATGGATGCAGGATTCCTCAATGCCGACATGATACCCGCACTTACTGATATAAATCTTATCGGTTATGCCGACTTCGTATATCCGCGTTCACGGGATATCTTTGCCGAGATGGAGCATGGCGAACAGGTGCTCTCCATAATGGCTACTAACCAGCCTGGAGTATACGTAGGGTCTGCACCCGAGGCGGCATACTGGATATTGCGCTGCGAGAAAGAGCAGACGGAACAGCCGGCAGAAGAAGACTGGTGGGCTGCAGCAGCAGAGTTTGCCGACAGTGTAGGAGTGGATGTAATAAACAGTTCTCTCGGTTTTCATAATTTCGACGAGCCCTTTGGCGATTGCCATTACTGGCAACAGGACGGCAGGTCGACGCTCATCTCCCGTACGGCATCGATGCTTGCCTCAAAGGGAATAGTGCTCGTAAACAGTTGCGGAAACGACGGCATGAGTGCTTGGAAGAAGATAAATTTCCCAGCTGATGCCGACAACATACTCAGTGTGGGGGCTGTAACTTCAGAGCGCTGCAATGCCGGCTTCAGCAGTCTCGGTCCCTCAGCCGACGGCAGGGTAAAGCCCGACGTGATGGCACAAGGCAGTCCGGCGGCAGTAGTAACGGAGCGCGGCACGCTGAGTTCATCCGTCGGAACATCCTTTGCCGCACCGATAGTTGCCGGAATGGTGGCATGCCTGTGGCAGAAGTATCCGGAGAAGACGGCAACGGAGATAATAAATATGGTAAGGCAGTGTGCCGACAATGCACAGCATCCAGATAATGTATACGGATATGGAGTGCCGGATTTCAGCAAGTGCTTTTAATTGTTCGGAGTTCTCGGAGTTCTTAGAGTTCTCGGAGTACTCGGAAAAACTCGGAGTACTCCTATTAAAACAACAAAAAACAATATGCAAACCAAACCATACACCCTGTTTGAGCTGAACAATATCGTTCGCAAGTCGATAGAACTGACGCTCCGCGATGAATATTGGGTAGAAGCCGAAATCAGCGAAGTCCGCGAGAACAACGGACATTGCTATATGGAGCTCGTGCAGAAAGACGAGCGTGGAAACACGCCCGTGGCGCGAGCTTCGGCAAAGTGCTGGCGTTCAGTATGGCAGACGATACGTCCAAAGTTTGAGCGCGTAACAAATATGCGCCTTCATTCCGGGATGAAAGTGCTGCTCCTCGTATATCCGCAGTTTCATGAAGCATACGGCTTTTCATGGATAGTCGACGACATCGACCCAACCTACACACTCGGCGACATGGCACGCCGTAGACAGGAGATAATCAGAACGTTGAAAGAAGAAGGCGTGTTCGACTTAAACCGGCAGATTCCCCTTGCAACATTTACACAGCGCATAGCCGTAATATCCAGCAAGACAGCAGCCGGATACGGTGATTTCTGCCATCAGCTTGAAGATAACCGGTATGGCTTCCGTTTCAGCATAACACTTTTCCCCGCCATTATGCAAGGAGAAGGCATAGAACAGAGCGTAATCTCACAACTGAATGAAATCTACGAACACGTAGACCTTTATGATTGCGTGGTAATAATCCGTGGCGGTGGGGCAAGCAGCGACCTTTCTGGCTTCGACTCCCTTGTCCTGGCAGAAAATATCGCCAATTTCCCCTTGCCCATAATAACGGGCATCGGGCACGACCGCGACGAGACCGTAGCTGATATGGTTGCCCACACTCGGGTGAAGACGCCAACAGCCGCCGCAGCAATGCTGATAGACAACCTGCGCCGCATTGCCGACCATATATCCGACATGCAGCAGCGTATATCCAACAAGGTCTTGATGACAATGCAGACGGAGCATCAGCGCCTGTCTCGCCTGTCGCAGATAATTCCCGCCCTGTTCTCGGTAGTCAGTGTCAAGCAGACGGCACGTGTCGACAGTCTGGCGCAACGCCTTGTCGCCGCAGCCCGCAACCTAATTACCGACAAGCGCCGCAGGCTTGACATCCTCTCTTCCCGTCTCGGTCCGTCGGCAACCGGCATTGCAGCCAAGGAGACCCATCGTCTGGAGATGCTCGCCCAAAGAGCATCAGCCGTAGACCCGCAGCTGATGCTCAGTAGAGGATACAGCATCACCATGACGCCTGACAGGAAGGTCGTGAAAGATGCCGCAACATTAGCCGAAGGCACAGAAATAACAACAAGATTATCAAAAGGAGAAGTTAAATCTATTGTAACAAAATCATAAGTATTCCCTCAAAAAAATACGACGATGGAAAAAGAAATCAACTACGAGAAAGCCGTAGAACAACTTGAGAATATTGTTCACCGGATGGAATCAGGCGAAATGGACATCGACTCACTTTGCAGCGAACTAAAAACCGCCAAGCAACTGATAAAACAATGTAAGGAAAAACTGACCAAGACCGACGAGGAAATAAAAAAGCTCCTTGACGAATAATATGCCGGTATATTGCACACCGAGTATGGAATTGGGCATAAAAGGAGTTAATAAAGGTTGAGGATGGCAAGAAAAAGGCAATTTCCCTCCCGTTTTATTGCAGAAGAACAATATTCTTATTACTTTTGCGCTAAAGAATCAAAATAAACATTTGCATTATGAAAGATTTGGATTGGTCAAATTTAGGCTTTGGATATAGACGCACAGACTATAACGTGCGCTGTTATTATCGCGACGGCAAATGGGGCGAGATAGAGGTCTGCTCCAGCGAGTATCTTAATATTCACATGGCAGCCACATGTCTGCACTACGGACAGGAGGCTTTCGAGGGACTTAAGGCATTCCGCTGTCCTGACGGCAAGGTACGCGTATTCCGTATGGACGAGAACGCAAAGCGTCTGCAGTCGACATGCCGCGGTATCATGATGCCAGAAGTTTCTACAGAACTGTTTGAGGAAATGGTACGCAAGGTAGTGCGCCTCAACCAGGAGTATATCCCGACATACGAGAGCGGAGCATCGCTTTACATCCGTCCGCTGCTCATCGGAACAAGTGCACAGGTTGGTGTACACCCGGCAAAAGAATACGTGTTCGTAATCTTCGTAACACCGGTAGGACCGTATTTCAAGGGTGGATTCTCCACAAACCCATACGTCATCATCCGCGACTACGACCGTTCGGCACCACTCGGCACCGGTAAGTATAAGGTAGGCGGAAACTATGCCGCTTCGATGCTCGCCAACAACATTGCCCAT
Organism: Prevotella sp. UBA1104; assembly: GCA_002314055.1. Classification (GTDB taxonomy): domain Bacteria; phylum Bacteroidota; class Bacteroidia; order Bacteroidales; family Bacteroidaceae; genus Prevotella. The sequence continues at coordinate 8,466 of DCBP01000127.1, read as the reverse complement.
GAGAAGGGCTATGCCTGCGAGTTCTATCTCGACGCCAAGGAAAAGAAATACATGGACGAGTGTGGAGCTGCCAACTTCTTCGGTATCAAGAACAATACATACGTAACGCCGAAGTCAACTTCAATTCTGCCTTCAATCACCAACAAGAGTCTTATGCAGCTTGCTGAGGACTATGGCATGAAGGTAGAGCGCCGTCAGATTCCAGAAGAGGAACTCGAAACCTTCGAGGAGGCAGGAGCTTGCGGCACGGCAGCCGTGATCAGTCCTATCTCATATATCGACGACCTCGACACCGGCAAGCGCTATACCTTCAGCAAAGACGGTAAACCGGGACCTGTATCACAGCGCCTGTACACTCATCTGCGCAATATCCAGTACGGTATCGAGCCGGATGTACATGGATGGACACAGGTGATTATCGATTAAGGAATACAATTGTGTCAGAACATATAGCAAAATGATATGAAAAAGGAATTTGGCAAATGGTTTCTTGATGTTGCTAAATATATATTCACGGCATTGTTGCTGTCATACTTCTTCAGCGACCTGTCGGCAACACCGCTTGTCATCGTTGTCATATTCCTTTTTCTTTCTTTCATGCTTATTGGGGCTTATTTGTTGAAATCAGAATCGGAAGAATATGGATCCACAGAACGTAAAACTTATAGCTCTGGTGGTGATGGGCGTGTCGGCAATAATTATCGCCCTCGTCGCAACAAAAAGCGAAGGAAAGAAGCAGACACGTACAAAATGACAAGAACCACTACCACGAGACAAACAATAAATGAGTAAAGGTAAACTACAGAAATTTGCAGAGATGGAGACATTTAAAAATGTCTTCCAATATCCCTATTCGGTAATAGAAAACGTGCCGTTCGAAATGAAAGGTAAGTGGCGCGAGGAGTATTTCCATAACGACAACCCCATCGTGCTCGAGTTGGGATGCGGAAAAGGGGAGTATACCGTCGGTCTTGCCCGCATGTTTCCGAACATCAACTTTATCGGAGTTGACATAAAGGGAGCACGTATGCACACAGGAGCCAAGCAGGCTCTCGAGGAAGAACTCGGCAATGCTGCCTTCCTGCGCACCAACATCGAGATAATCGACCGCTTCTTTGCTCCGGGCGAGGTGCAGGAGATTTGGCTCACGTTCAGCGATCCGCAGATGAAGAATCCGCGTAAGCGACTGACGAGCACCTACTTTATGGAGCGTTATCGCCGTTTTCTTGTCGACGGCGGACTGGTTCATCTGAAGACAGACTCCAATTTTCTCTTTACATATACGAAATACATGGTAGAGAAAAACTCCTTGCCGGTACTTATGGCAACAGAGGATCTTTATCATGACGACAGTCTTGATGCCGACACGCGCAGCATACTGTCTATCCATACTTATTATGAAAACCAGTGGATTGAGCGTGGACTGAACATCAAATACATGAAGTTCCGCTTGCCGCAGGAAGGAACACTCGAAGAGTCTGACGTAGAGATTCCACTCGACGAATACCGCAGCTATAAGCGCACGAAGAGAAGTGGAAAGGATACGGCTAAGTAAAAAAAATATATATAGATGAAACGTATTGGCATCATATTCTACAGCATATTGCTCTCGCTGCTCATCGTCGTTATGAGTGGCGGGGTTACTCTCGTGCAGTGTAACCACACGGGCAGTATGAGCGTGGCGCAACTATCGCCGCATATGGGGTATGCTGCCGAAAAGGACGACTGCTGCGGCATGAAGCCGGAATGCCATTGCTGCCACAGCCATGCCGAAACGGTAGGCGAACTGCCGTGTATGAACTACACGCTCGTAAAGGCGCAGCCTACAAGCTTCTCTCAGGGCTTCACTCTTGATTTCCAGCCCGTATGCTTGGTCATGCCCGATTTTGTCGGAAAGCAGTTGCTAAGAGTGCCGCAGGTCATTGTGAAGACAATGATGCCGGAAGGTAACGGACGGCACGGACCGCCGCGTAGCTATCTGCGGCTTATCACAGTTCTTCTTATTTGATTTTATTCCTTTAGGCGTCATGCGGAGAGCAGGATGCACCGCTTGTCATGCCTTCTTTTTTCATTGCAACATGGTTGTAGTGAAGACTTTTCTATTTTGCAAACGCATCATTATAATAAAGGAATAAAACATATCAGGTAAATGAACAAATACATTATATCATCACTTATAGCTATTGCCCCCATTGCGGCAACGGCGCAAAACAACAATACTGCGAACTCTGGCTCCATGCAGCCGGAGCATAACGACTCCATTCACTCTGAACACAAGCTGCAGGGCGTAACGGTGAAGTCTACTGCTTCGCGCCGTATGGCAGGAGCATTGAACGGAATGGTAATGGGCAGACAAGAACTCTTCAAGGCGGCATGCTGCAATCTGGGAGAGAGCTTCCAGAATAATCCGTCGGTAGACGTGAACTACAGCGACGCCACAACGGGAGCCAAGCAGATAAAGCTCCTCGGACTTGCCGGAACATACGTTCAGATGCTCACAGAGAATCTTCCTAACTACCGTGGAGCTGCCACTCCATACTCTCTCGGCTACGTACCGGGACCATGGATGAATTCCATACAAGTGTCAAAAGGATGCGCTTCGGTAAAAAACGGTTATGAGTCAATAACCGGACAGATTAACGTTAACTTCCTTCAGCCTGAAGACGAGCGGAAGACGGAGATAAATCTATTTGGAGATACCGACAGTCGACTGGAGACAAACGTGACGTCGAATTTCCATCTCAACCCGAAACTATCCACCGAGATACTTGCCCACTACGAAGACCAGTTTAAAAAACACGACGAGAACGGCGACGGATTTATTGACAAGCCTGCCGTGCGACAGGGACACCTGCAGAATCGCTGGGCATACCTTGGCGACAAGTATATCTTCCACGGCGGAATAGCCGCCCTGCTCGAGAAACGAGAGGGCGGACAGCTTCATGATCACGAGGCGTATCTTCAGGAACCATACAAATGGTATCCTCTAAGCGAATTTCAAAAGTTCCATCCAGCACGCTACAAGATTGACATCGACACAAAGCGCTACGAGGGCTACATGAAGCATGCCTATGTGATAGACAAGGAGAAAGGTATGAACATAGCCCTCATGACATCAGCATCTATGCACGAGATGAACGCCACTTACGGGCGCAAGACGTACGACGTAAACGAGAAAAATCTATACGCTTCGCTCATGTTTGAAACAAACTTCACGAAGATGCACAACCTCTCTGCAGGACTTAGTCTGAACCACGACTATTTGAAGCAATACTATTTCCTCAACGATGAAAGTCAGGTTCGTAATCATGTTGACGAAAATGAAACCGTACCAGGAGCCTATGCGCAGTACACCTTCGACTGGAACCACAAGATAACGGCAATGGCAGGCTTCCGCGTAGACCACAGCTCAGGATACGGCACCTTCTATACGCCGCGTTTCAACGTGAAGTTCTCGCCGGCACAGTTCTTCACTCTCCGTCTGTCTGCCGGAAAGGCATACCGCACAGTTCATGACTTTGCCGAAAACAACTATCTGCTTGCCAGCGGCAGAACATTCTCTGTTGATCCGCTCGACCAGGAGAAGGCATGGAATTATGGAGCCACGACGGCATGGAACTTCCAGCTCTTCGGCAGACTGCTGAAGCTGAATATAGAGTACTTCTATACCAGATTCAGCAATCAGGCAGTGGTGGATTATGATTCAAATCCTAAGGAGATACATATCACAAACCTTAATGGCAAGTCATACTCGCACACCTTCCAGGCTGATGCCACATACGAACCAGTCAGCGGTCTACAGGTTACTGCCGCCTACCGACTCAACGATGTGAAGACGACATACGGGGGCGAACTGCTCGAGAAACCTCTTCAGAGCAAATACAAGGCGCTGCTTGCCCTCTCATACAAAACACCGCTTGAACTATGGCAGTTCGACCTAAACCTTCAGCTCAACGGCGGCGGCAGAATGCCGAAGCCATACACCCTGACAGACGGTAGTATGTCGTGGAACACGCGTTTTCATGCCTACGAGCAGCTCTCGCTTCAGGTAACGCGCTGGTTCCGCCACTTCTCGGTATATGTGGGCGGCGAGAACCTGACAAACTTCAAGCAGAAGCATCCTATCGTGAATGCCGACAAGCCGTGGAGCAGCGAATTCGAACCTACGATGGTATGGGGACCGGTATTGGGCAGAATGTTCTATGCCGGAATAAGGGTAACAATTTAATTGAATATTAATATGAAACAAACATTTCCGATCCTTGGCATGGCATGCTCCGTGTGTGCCGCCAATGTGGAGAAGACACTCTCCTCGCTCAACGGAGTGTCGTCGGTATCCGTATCGCTCGTCGGCAGAACGGCACTCGTGGACTATAACCCGGATGTTGTTACTCCCGATGACATGAAGCGTGCGGTGAGTGCCGCCGGCTACGATATGGTTGTAGAGGCCGGATGCGACGTGGAGGCAATCACACGCAGGGAGTTTACGCTAACCAAACGCCGAACCATCCTTTCGTGGCTCTTTTCCATACTCACTATGGCTGTGTCGATGGGATGGATAAACCTCTCGGCATCAAGCGATATACACGGCATGAATGACATGTTCTCCAATCAGGTCTGCATGATTCTTGCCTTATTAAACATGGTATATTGCGGACGGCAGTTTTACGTATCAGCCTTCAAGCAGCTGCGCCACCATACGGCAAACATGGATTCGCTCGTGGCATTGAGCACCCTCGTTGCCTTCCTCTTCAGCACGTTCAACACCTTCTGGGGCGAACAGGTATGGGGAGCATGCGGCATAGAATGGCATACGTATTTTGATGCCTCCGTGATGATAATAACCTTCGTGCTCACCGGGCGATGCCTCGAAGAAAAGGCAAAGGACAGTACGGCATCAAGCATACGTCAACTTCTTGGAATGCAGCCAAAGACCGCCCGAATTGTCAATGGTGACGAGCTTAACGATGTACCGATATCGGCAATAGCCTATGGCGACATCCTTGAGGTTAGGGCAGGGGAGAAGATACCCGTCGACGGCACCGTCGTTTCTGCCGAGAGCTTCATGACTCCCGATGCAGCATACGTTGACGAGGCGATGATAAGCGGCGAACCGGCTCCCGTGGCAAAGCGCACAGGCGACAGAGTGCTTGCCGGAACGATACCCAGTCAGGGAAAGCTTCGTCTGAGAGCACAGCAGGTGGGCGAGAAGACAGCCCTCGCACAGATAATCCGTATGGTACAAGAAGCGCAGTCGTCGAAAGCCCCCGTGCAGCGACTTGTCGACAAGGCAGCCCTCGTCTTCGTGCCAACCATCGTCGGCCTCTCGCTCCTCACCTTTATAATATGGTTTGCCGTGGGCGGTGTCGAAGGCTTGCCCCATGCCATAATATCGGCAGTGGCGGTATTGGTAATCGCCTGTCCGTGTGCCATGGGACTTGCCACTCCTACAGCCCTCATGGTAGGTATCGGCAGGGCAGCGAGTCGCCATATCCTAATCAAGGATGCCGCGGCACTGGAGAAACTCCGCAAGGTAAATGCCATAGTAATCGACAAAACCGGTACGCTGACCGTCCCCAACCGCAACATCGACTTCACGAAAGCCGCCGACCTTCCGCTCGAAGAGCGCGAAACGCTGAAGCCGAACGCCCGTGAGGCAATTGCAGCCCTTCATCGTGAAGGCATAGAGGTGTATATGATGAGCGGCGACAAGGAAGAAGCGGCAGCCTATTGGGCAGAGAAAGCCGGCATCAAGCATTATCAGAGTCAGGTGAAGCCCGACGACAAGCAGCAGCTCGTTTCGCGCCTTCAGCAAGAAGGCAAATATGTGGCTATGGTGGGCGACGGCATCAACGACACTCAGGCACTCGCCCTTGCCGATGTAGGCATAGCCATAGGCACCGGAACAGACGTGGCAATCGATGCCGCACAGGTTACGCTGATGGGCGATGACCTTATGACCCTGCCCGAAGCCGTGCGAATGAGCCGCCAGACCACCCGCCTGATATGGCAGAATCTCTTCTGGGCATTCGTCTACAACCTCGTGTGCATTCCTGTGGCAGCCGGAGCGTTGAGGCTCTTCGGCATAGACTTCCAGATTACTCCGATGTGGGCAAGTGCACTGATGGCAATGTCGAGCGTGAGCGTAGTGTTGAATTCATTAAAGCCTCTCCCCCGCACCGCTCTTTGAGCGGCTTCCCCCTCCCCCAGGAGGGAGGGGAGTAGATGGCTTTGATTCCGTAAATATGGCAATCGGTTGACTAAAAGTATATAATATATATATTCATTTAAATTAGAGTATTAAGTAACAATAATAACATTTAAAATCTCCCCAAAAATCCCCCAAGCATATCACTCCCATCTCCTCATGGGGAGGGGAAAACTGCTCGAAGAGCGGTGCGGGGGAGGGGCTTCAATTATGAAAAAGTTTTTATCATTCATCATGATGTCGATGATGGCATTGAGCATCTATGCCAAGGACATCAAAACCGTAGTGTTCACCACCGATCCGCAGATGCACTGCGAGGGATGCGAGAAGAAAATCAAGGGTAATATCCGTTTTGAGAAAGGAGTGAAGAAAATCGAGACCAGCGTGCCCGACCAGACCGTAACCATCACCTATGATGCCGACAAGACATCGGTGGAGAAACTCGTAGAGGCATTTAAGAAGATAGACTACGACGTGCGTCAGCTCCAGCCGGGCGAGAAGGTGGAGAAACAGACGGTTGAGGAATAACGTCTTTCTTTCGATAATCTTTATGAGAATTGGAGAATTTAGGTGTTTTCATTGCTATTTCATTACTGATTTGCATATGAATACTCTTAATTCTCCAATTCTTGCTAAAAAAACATTACCTTTGCATAAGAGTATTTTACTCAGAAGATTTAAATCTGCAATCTTCCCCTCCCCCGCCTCCCCTTTCAGGGGCGGAGCAGTTTCCTTGATAGCTCAGAAGATAATTATGGAGTAATATCTGAAGAGTTTGATGTGAAACTGAAGGGTTTGATGTAAAACTGAAGAGTTTGATGTGAAACTGAAGGGTTTGATGTAAAACTGAAGGGCTTGATGTGAAAACAGAAGAGTTTGATGTAAATAAAAGACAAATAGCTTGAGGGAAATTATTGCAGACAAAGGTAACTGCTCCGCCCCCGGAGGGGGAGGCGGGGGAGGGGAAGATCTTCAATTACAAAGTTAAATTATGAATTATAAATTATAAATTAACATGACTCTATATCCAAAACTAATAATGGATGCGCTTGCAACCGTAACGTATCCCGGAACGAAGAAGAACCTCGTGGAGAGCGAGATGGTAGCCGACAATCTGCGTATCGACGGCAATAAGGTATCATTCTCATTGATTTTTCCTCGCGACACCGACCCTTTCCTCAAGTCTACCGTCAAGTCTGCCGAGGCTGCAATCCGCTACAACGTGAGCAAGATGGAGGGCGAAGGCGCCGGCAACGAGGTGGAGATAAACATCTCGCTCGAATACAAGTCGAAGCCGCGCCCAGAGGTAGAGAAACTCCTGCCCGAGGTGAAGAATGTCATTGCCGTAAGTAGCGGCAAGGGTGGAGTGGGCAAGAGCACCGTATCGGCAAACCTTGCCATTGCCCTGGCTCGTCTCGGCTATAAAGTGGGACTCTTGGACACCGATATCTTCGGTCCGTCGATGCCGAAGATGTTCAACTGCGAGGATGCCCGTCCGTATGCAGTAGACGTAGACGGCCGCCAGCTCATAGAGCCAATCGAGCAGTATGGCGTGAAGCTCCTCAGCATCGGTTTCTTCGTGAATGCCGAGACGGCAACGTTGTGGCGCGGCGGTATGGCGTCGAATGCCCTGAAGCAGTTGATTGCCGATGCCAACTGGGGCGATCTCGACTATTTTATCCTCGACACCCCACCGGGCACGAGCGATATCCATTTGACCCTCCTTCAGACTCTTGCCATCACGGGAGCCGTAATCGTGAGCACTCCTCAGAGTGTTGCTCTTGCCGATGCGCGTAAGGGAATCGACATGTATCAGAACGACAAGGTGAATGTGCCTATCCTCGGTATGGTGGAGAATATGGCATGGTTCACTCCTGCCGAACTCCCCGAAAACAAGTATTATATCTTCGGCAAGGAGGGCTGCAAGCATCTCGCCGAAGAACTGCATATACCTCTTCTTGCCCAGATTCCTCTTGTTCAGAGCATCTGCGAGAGTGGCGACAAGGGTGAGCCTGCTGCCTGTCATCCGGAGACAATCACCGGTCAGGCATTCCTTAACCTTGCCCAGGCAGTAGTAACCATGGTGAACCGCCGCAACAAGGAGCAGCCGAAGACGAAGATTGTGAAGACAAAAGACTGACGCTGTAGATAATTTTAGCGTATGTATCAAACGCCGCAAGCGTTTCTACTAAACACTTTTGGTGCAAGGTAGCTGCACCAAAGGTGCAGAGTAGTACTATGATGTTTACTGGATTTAC
>DCBP01000098.1:17923-19385 GCA_002314055.1 Prevotella sp. UBA1104 | reverse complement strand
TTCGGGAGGGTTAGGGTGGGTGCCCAAAAAAAAGAGAATGACAAAAATCATTCTCTTCTTAGTCGGGGTGACAGGACTCGAACCTGCGACAGCCTGGTCCCAAACCAGGAACGCTACCAACTGCGCTACACCCCGTTGCAACAAGTTTGTTTCTTAATTGCGGGTGCAAAGGTACGGAGTTTTTTCTTAACTGCCAAATTTTACGGCAATTATTTTCAAAAAACTTTTTATTTTTATTGTTTTGCCTATATAATCCATGGATAATCCTGTATAATTCACAGGTTATATGATATTTCTTTCCACCGTCTTACCTTCCATGGGCAGAATAATTTCCATATAACTGAATATTGTCAGCTAAACCTCTAACTCAGGATATTCTTCTTTCAGTTTCATTATTTTCTCGTGAGTACGCTGCATAAAGAGTTTATATTCCTCGCCGTCGGGATTGAATGGCTTATGTCCAAGTGCTTCTTTTATCGGGCGCCACTTTTCGAGGAAATCAAACGTGGACTTGCCGAAGAAGGTTTCGGAGAAGCGTTCCCAGATATAGCTAACAGTCTGGTCGGACGGATGGAGCATGTCTTCTTTATAGAAGCGATAGTCGCGGAGTTCATCGTTCACTATCTCGTATGCCGGGAAATATGTGCAGTTTTCTCTTTCACGACACAGTTTGTCGGCTGCAAGAAGGAGGGTTGCCTTCGACAGCTGACTGCCATGGTAACCATATTTTGCATAACGGATAGGACTGACGGTTATGATAACCTGTAGGTCTGTGGTTACAGTTTGTAATTTATCAACGGCTTCAGAGAGTGCTTCACAACATTGATCGATTGTTAGTTCTTCTTCCTGAAACAACCGCTGCGGACGCTTGCGACAGTTGTCTACTATTTCGCCTGTCTCCTTCAAGCGATAAACATGATTGGTGCCGAGGGTGAAGACGGCTATAGCCTCCGAAGCCCCCCTATTATTCCCCCAAGGGGGGAGGACAGGGACGGAATTTGCTAAAGAGGGGGGAATAGACTGTGAGTGTTTTATTTCTTCAGTAAAACGACACACGGTGTGGAGAATGCTTACAGGATTGTACATAACACCATAGGGGTTTACTACGGCACGAAACTTCTCCTCCTGAAAGCGCTTACCGATATTGTCGGCAAAACAAGAACCGACAAACAGCATACGTGCCAACGGACGTATGCTGAATGCCGGTTTATCTATACTTACTTCTGTTCTAAATTTCATTATGGGAGACTATAATACCTTATATATTATTGAACTTTATAATTTAAATTCTTCCCCTCACCCGCCTCCCCTTCCAGGGGCGGAGCAGTTACCTTTGGCAGCAAAGAAGATTGATTACTATTAATCTCTAATCCACAATCACTAATACAAAGGATAATTTCTTATACAAATGATAAATCCTTATCCAAATTATAATTCCTTTACAAATGATAATTCCTTATAC
>DCBP01000098.1:0-17826 GCA_002314055.1 Prevotella sp. UBA1104 | reverse complement strand
AATTCCTTATACAAATGATAATCCATAATCCTGAACAAATCAGCTTCTACTAACCTGCAAACCTGTTTTGCTTAGCGTCATATCTACGAAGCGAGCATTGCCGTTCGGACGGTTTGCCTCGAGAATCTGTCGGATGCGTGCTGCAGCTTCTGGATCCTTTGCCACCATATACAAATAGCCGCCACCACCGGCTCCCGGCAGTTTGTAACCAAGACACAAATCATCTACAAGATCGGTCAGACGGCGCACGCTATCGGGATTTGTTCCACTGTCCATAGCCTGGTTCTGTGCCCACGTCTTGCGAATGAGATGTCCCATGCGCTGGAAGTCGGCCCTAAGAATAGCATCATACATATCCTCGACATGACATTTCATATCACGCAACATGGAGAGTTCGCCGCTATGGTTCAAGAACATGCGTCGCACGATTTCGGCAAGTATGGTCTTTGCCGTACGTGTGATGCCTGTATAATATAATAGGTGGCAAGCCTTGTATTCGTTTCTCGTAAAGAGGTCGTCGGGCAACCATCTAACTGTAGGGTTCTGACAGAATCCACGCTCCGTCTGCAAGAGTTTTACTCCTTCGAGAACTCCGCCGAACTGGTCTTGCCATCCGCCGCCAGTGGTAAGCATCTGTTCGAGTGCCGACGTGCGGCAGCCTATTTCACTCTTGTCCCACGACAGTCCACAGAAGTCATTTAGAGCTCCCAGCACTGTAGCAGCCAACACACTGCTCGTTCCGAGTCCACTACCTGCCGGTATTGCCGAAAGGAGGGTGAGCTCTATTCCGCAGCCGAAGGCTTGCAGTTGCTCCTTTAGCGAATTATACTGTTCTACGGCATGTGCAGGCAAGAATCCGGCAAGGGCGAGAGCTGCCTTTGGTATTGAGAACGGACTGCCCACATGGTTGAAATCGGCAAGCTGTTCGTATGTTTCTATCACTTCGGATGCGCCGAGGTCGATGCTCCTCAATATGATATGCGGCTCACGACACGGACGCACATAAGTCTGCAAAGGCGGTTGCCCGTTAAGCTCTATGGCGAGATTTATCACCTTTCCGCCCTCCATCAGACAATATGGCGGAGTGTCAGTCCATCCACCGGCAATATCGATGCGCACCGGACTGCGTGCCCATACTATCTGGTCGGAATAAACCGACATCCGTGGATGCTGCTTTGTGGCAGCCTGAGAAGAAATCAATCCTTGGCGAAGCAAAGCAAACGACTTTTCTTCTGCTTTTGTTGCCTCCACATCATCTGAGCGCAAGCGTGCAAGTTCCGAACGGAACATATTGTCGTGGATGCGTGTGAGCAATGGGGCATTATCGTCAATAGGTTGCGGAGCAGGAACGTCATAAAGAAAGAATTCCTTTGCAGCATCATGAAGGTCAACCTGATAGAACACGCTATGACGCCAGTTCTTGGCGATAGCCGACCAGTTTTTTGCCCTGAAATCGCTGCGCTGCTGAGTAAGACGCACAAGGTCGGCTTCTGCCGATATGTCGTCGGCACTCAGCTTGCGACACTCAAGCCATAGCTCTCTTGCCCTGTTATACTCCTCGTCAGATAATACCTGTTCACTACAAAGCATCCACCTTAACAGCAGTCCGGCATCGTCGAGACTCCGGCAAACGGGGAAGATACGAGCCGACTGCAAGTCTTCTTTACCTTCTACTTCATTTATGTCGATTCCACAAGAAGATGCCCAGTCGCGGAACGGACGCCCCATATATAATAAGGTATTGTCGGTCAACTCACCACGGAACTTATCATTATATCCATAAGGGCGCACTGCATATTCCTCCTCGCCTACAGGCACAATGTCGACACATTGTCCCGGCATCAGAGAAATCTGCCAATCATTCTCCGGCACACCGGTAATGATATTCTCATGAGAAACATTCCATCTCTCCCCTATCCAACTGTTCTCTATCCAGATATTCTTATTATTGTCTGTAAGAGAGATTTTAATTTCTGCATTCTGCACGAACATCGACGGATGGGGTTTCAGCGAATGGTGCATAATCTCGCGCTGATCGTTTACGAGGTTCTGAATGGCGAGTGTAGAGGATATAATCTCATGGCTCGTGCCAAAGTGATAGAATTCTCCACCAGGCAACGGCAATACGGCAACTGTAAGTTCTGCCAGTTCTTCATCCTTAATAGTAGGATTAGTGCCAAGCGCACATCCGAACTCCGAATACATATCATAGTTTTTCAGTGAGCCGTCGGCATTCTTCGATTTTTTCATCAACAGCTGCACGGCTCTGTCGGACAGCAGCCAGATACCTATATCCGTAAGATAGAGATGAGAGTTGAGTAGCTCGCCGAGTTTCTTAACCGATGGTTTCTGGAGCATACATTCCATTACACCCGGTGTGTCGCGTCGCGAAACAAATACTCCATGGTCTTTTGCTATTTCTGCACCGAGCCATAGTCCGTAGCACACCACATCAGCATCCGGTACCTCGCCAAGCGGTTCGGTGGCACGGATATACACATCGCCGCTGACAATCATCGTATGCAGCCGTTCCGGTGCCGCATCCATAATCTGCCTGTATAGCGGAACCTGCAACGAGAGGAGATCCTGCGAGAGGCGTTGTCCCCTCTCCCATCTGAATACAGGTATCGGAGTCAGTATCTTTCCCGACGGAGCATAAGCCGGCAAGCGTCGGCTCTGTCCTCCGGCATGAAGAATCAGGCGTTTGTCGGCTGCGAGCCATGAAGAGAAGTCACTGTTTGTCTCGTCAGCGTCAAAAGCCTGTTCGAGTAGCCAGGTTGTACCTCCACCCGAACCGAGTTTCTTGCCAATAGGGTCGTTTGAGCAAAACCACTCCTTGCGGTCGAGACCGGTAATATCATGAAAGCAGTCCACCAGATTAGGCGGAAGCGACAATAATTTCTTCATCTTTTCCTGTTTTATATATTTCAGTCAATCTTATTTTCGTTCTTTTTCCTTCTATACTCGCGCCATACTAGCAACAGGAGAGTTGCCACGAGGAGGGCATAGCCGATATATGCTATAGTCTCAGTAACCTTCACCGTTGTCGGACGGAATGTGAGTACTACCTTATGATTGCCCGGTTTTACGTTGATAGCACGCAGGATATAGTTTACCCGCCCCACCTCAACAGGTTTGCCATCGACAGTAGCAGTCCATCCGGGATAATAAACCTCGGAGAAGACCACCACTCCACCTTTATCCGACTTCACGTCGTATTTCAGTTCATTAGGCTGACAGGAAGTGATAGTAACGAGAGAGTTTCCGTCTTGTGCAGTAGCCTTGCCGAGCTGAGCCTCAAACTTTTTGTCGGCTACCGCCTCATGGCGCAAGTTAATCTTGCCCACTCCGGCAATCTCCTCATTGGCATTGTTTACATAAGATATCTTGTCAACGAACCAGGCGTTGCCAAGGGCATACGGATTCATCAGCGGCACGGTCTGTCCGCCCTGCAGCGGCACGATGAAATACTTCGCGTTGAGCATGTTTATCACCGGAAACTGTTTGTTTCCGTCAACCTTTGTCATATCGCCTCTTGCATTTGCCACAGCCGTCATTGCCTTCTGCATCTCTGGCTGAATATACTGCTCAATCATTTCCTGATAACGGCGCAGCTTTGCCGGATGGTATCCGCCAAGACTCTTGTGATAATAAGAAGTCTCGTTTGCAGAGAAAGCTCCCGGCGAGAAGTTGAGCACGCGGTAATCGCCACACTCGCTCTTGTCGCGAAGTATTAGTCGGTCAGTCTCCGTCATCTGTATTGGAGCCTCGCGCTCGCTCTTCTCCACAAACATGTCGTTGTTGAGATAGCGTTTGTCAATCTGCCACATGTCGATAAAGCAGAGTGCGCATACGAGTCCAACCATTGCCTTGGCATTTAGTTTCTTCTTCAGGAAGAGTACGAGGAACAGTGTTCCAAGAACGATGATGAAGAACGAACGCCAGCAGTCTGCCGTAAATACCGCCTCGCGCATTTGTTTCAGATTGGCAAGCAGTGGAGTGAGATATTCCTGAGGAATCTGTCCGAGGGCCTGCATCTCGCTCTGCGACACGAAGTCGCTGAAGAACAATGTAGGCATAAGTGCAAAGAGCAGAGCAGCACCTGCCGTCATAAGGAAGCTGACGAGGATATAGTCGCGCTTTTTCCTTACGAAAGCCGACAGCACCGAGATAAAGAAGAAATTGCATATCTTAGATGTTTTTTCTTCAGCCTCATCAAGAATTTTCGGATTGTCGATAATTTCCTTCAGTCCGAGCATAGCAAGAAGCGGTATTGTGAATTCAGCGATAACGAGTATCGACGCCACAGTACGGAACTTGGCATACATCGGCACATAATCGATGAAGAAGTCGGTAAGCGGCATGAAGTTATGTCCCCATGCCAGCATTATCGATAGATAAGTGGATGCGAGCAATGCCCATTTCACCGGACCTTTCACGATGAAGGCTCCGAGGAAGAAGAGCATCAGGACGAAGGCGCCGACATATACCGGACCGCTCGTCATCGGCTGATCTCCCCAGTATTGTCCGAGCTGCTGATATACCTCCAGGAATTGGTTGTCGGCTTTTTTCATTGCCGTCTCGCTCTGCGTCAGCGGCACCGAAGCTCCCCCCTTTGCATTAGGCACAAGCAGAGTCCATGTTTCGTCGATGCCATAGCTCCACTGTGTGATATAGTCGCGCTCCAGTCCGCTGTCGGTTTGGTTGGCAGAATTCTTTTTCACGAGTTCGCTCTTGCCGCGCATCGACTCCTTGCTATACTCCCATGTATGATAGAGGTTACTGATGTTCAGACACAGTCCGATTACAGCACCCGCCACACAGATGCCTGTTGCCTTAAAGAAGTTAGCAATCTGCTTCTTGCGAATAGCATCAACGAGATATGCAATAACCAGGAAGAAGATGATGAAAAGATAATAATACGTCATCTGCACATGGTTGGCATATATCTCGAATGCCGAGAAAAGTGCCGTAACGAAGAGTCCCCAAAGATATTTTCCCTTGTATGCCAGCACGATACCGCCAATCATAGGCGGCAGATAGGCGAGTGCCATTACTTTCCACAGGTGGCCTGCGGCGATTATTATCAGGAAATAGCTTGAGAACGCCCATATCACGGAACCGAGAGCTGCGAGATAGGTCTTAAAGTTGAAAGCCCGCAACATGATATAGAATCCGAGCAGATAGACAAAGAGGAACCACACATTCTCAGGCAGTCCGAGATGATAGATGCTTACTACATCCGTCAGTGCATCAAGACTTTTGTAGCCCGGCGTTATCTGGTAAGTCGGCATTCCGCAGAACACGGAATTCGTCCAGCGGGTAACCTCGCCGGTCTTCTCAAAATACTCCGATGCTTCGCGTCCCATACCTCGTCCTGCCGAAGAGTCATGACGGTAAAGCACCTTCCCGTCGATGTCGGCAGGAAAGAAATAAGCGAAAGAAATTACTGCAAAGAGCAGCACTACCAGCACGTCTGGCAGAATTCGTCTCCAATTTTTCATTATAGCTATAATTGTTTTTATTTTCCGTTTATGTTCATTTGCGTGCAAAATTAGGCAAAAGTAATGAGATAGAAAAGAAGAGATACGAAAAAGACTCTCTATTAATGTATTGTTATCTCATAGTTTGCCTTGAACACGGCCTTTGGTTCCAGACGGTTCATATATGGTTTTTCCTCGAAATCGCCTTTATAATTCATGTCATCGGCACGCCCGTACCATGGTTCGATACATACAAACGGAGCATTTTTCTTTGGCGGCGACCATAGTCCTACAAGTGGTGTATTGCTCCTCAGCGTCAGGTATTCCTTTTCTTCCATGTCGCAGAGTGTAACAGCCTTAATCTTCGGTTTGTCTATAATAAAGGCGTCCTGGTCGAAGAACTCTGTTGTTACCCCCAGCATGTTGTCGCATATCTGCTGGTATCTCCCACACGAATCATCTATACATCCTTTCTTGCCAATCACGTCAGAACTTATGAACTCGAAATTTTCGGGGAAGAACGACAGCAATTTTAATGGCTTATCCACCTCAAACTTGAAGTATCCTCGCTTTTTATCCTTTGCCAACTCTTCTTTCATAGCATCCAGTCCGCTTTTAATAGCCTCCGTGCTGAGCACAGGCCAATAAAATGCGGGATGGGCTCCTATTTGGAAATACATCTCCTCGTCTGACGGATTTTCCACCTCCCAACACACCTCCAGTGTGTTCTCTTTTAGTCTGTAGCCTATCCGCAAGACAAAAGGATACGGATATTTCAAGAGTGTATCTTCAGTAGAGTGCAGCTCAAACCAGGCTTCACTGCCTGACGATGACACTGGTGTGAAGTCCATATCACGCGCCAATCCGTGTTGTCCCATCTCATAAGTCTTGCCTTTGGAACGATATTCGCCGTTCCACACACTTCCCACAATAGGGAACAATACAGGCGAATGCCTTTTCCAGAACTCCGGATATGCACCCCACAAATACTCCCTGTCTCCACGCTTTAAGCTGCAAAGTTCAGCACCATGATTGTCTATACCGACTGTCAATATACCATTATTGAGTGTTGTCATAGATATTCTGCTTTATCAATTTATAAAAATAATATCCGCAAATTTAATATTTATTCCCGAATAAAAAGAAAAAAATAGCATATAAGTTTTAGTCAAAGTGCTCATGGTCATGCTAAATTACAGGATTATTCATATCATACCGAACGTAACGAACACTCATTATGTTCGGTACGAGAGTGTGTATCGAACGGAATAAGATAACAGAAAGGACTTTCCAATATGATCCGGTAGGGGTTATTGCAAAAATTTAGATATTTGGATATTACAAATGCAATTCTTTAACGTCCATCTATAAAACATCTTATATTTGATAATAACATAACCTAAAGAACAGCCTAAATGAAAAAAGGAATTTTCTATGAAGCAGGCATTGAGGCATGTAAAAAGAGTGCAATATGCACTGGACTTTCATCAATGATGCTTTTCTTATCCATGCCATCCATGGCTACCCCCCCCCATTTCTTTTGACAAGCTGAAAGAAATGTCCGTTGAACAACAGAGCACGGTTAACGGAGTTGTGCACGACGAGAACGGAGAACCACTGATTGGTGCTTCAGTAATGGTAAAAGGAACTCAGAACGGCACCGCCACGGATTTGGACGGCAAGTTTTCGCTAAACATCAAGCCCGGCTCTACACTCATAATCTCTTATATGGGCTACACACCCCAAGAGGTCAAGGCTGGACGTGGAAACATGAAAATCATAATGAAGCCTGAGGACAACACCCTCGATGAACTGGTGGTCGTAGGCTACGGCACAGTGAAGAAACGAGACCTGACTGGAGCGGTAGCATCTGTAAAATCAGAAGACATCACAAGAACCCCCACGAGTAACCCTTTGGAAGCAATACAAGGACAGGTGGCAGGTCTGGACATAACGCGGACAAGCGGTGACGCAGGAGGAGGAGTGAACATGGTACTGCGCGGCAACCGCTCCATCAACGGCGACAATAAGCCGTTGTTCATAATAGACGGCATGGAGGGTTCCTACGAAGAACTCAACCCAAACGACATCGCAAGCATAGAAGTGTTGAAAGATGCCTCATCCACCGCCGTGTACGGAGCGGCAGGAGCAAACGGCGTGGTCATCATCACTACCAAGTCGCCCCAAAAGAACAAGTTCTCTATAGATTTTGACGCTTACTATGGGTGGAACGTGATAACAAGTTTCCCAAAAGTAAATCGTGGGCAGAAATACATAGACTTCCGCCGTCAGGCACTGATAAACGGTGGAGAAATTTCCGCCGACGACACGACATCACCACTTTTCCCATCATACATGCAGAAGTTCATAGACAACAACCAATGGGTAAACTGGTATGATCTTGCATCACAGACAGGAACGACACAAAGCTACAATCTAAGTACATCATACAGCAACGATCGCATCACATCATATTTCTCGTTAGGATATTATGATCAAGAAGGACTGCTAAAAGGAGATGAACTCCAACGTTACTCTGCACGTGCGAAAATAGACTTCAAGGCTAACAGCATTTTGAAGTACGGCATAAACATGTATGCCATGTATTCAAACAATGACAAACGTTACAGTAGAATATGGAACCGCATTATCTGCATGCCGCCACTCGGTGAACCGTATGACGAGAATGGAAATCTTGTAGACTATCCGCTGGGGGACGGAAACATGAATCCGCTGGCAGACAACGAAAGCAGCAGTTATGTGAACAACATCAAAAACATTAGTATAGCTCCACAGATTTACTTCGAACTGACACCGTTGAAAGGTCTATCGTTCAAGAGCATACTCGGTGGTTACTTCCGCAACTCACGGCAAGGCATATACCTCGGTCCAAAATCTTATCAGGGTCTGGAGAGCGGTAAAGTACAGGCACAGATTCCAAACAAGTTCACATATAACTACAAATGGCAGAACATTGTCAGCTACAACTTCAACATAAAAAAGCAGCACGACTTTACTGTAACTGCTGTGGCTGAATGGTCGAAGAAGAAATATGAAACATCAACAGCCACAGCCAACGGATTTGACTCAGACAGCTACAAGTTTTATAATCTCGGAGCAGGAACGGGAACGCCACAGGTGGCTTCGAGCTACGTGCAAAGCCAGACCATGGGATACATAGGGCGCATTAACTACAGCTATCTCGGAAGGTATCTCGTAACACTCAATGCAAGAATTGACGGTGACTCAAGACTTGCCAAAGGTAACAAGTGGGACATTTTCCCCGGCGGTGCAGTAGCATGGCGCATCAGCGACGAGCCGTTCATGAAAGGCGTGAAGGAAATCTCAAACCTGAAGTTCAGGGCAAGCTATGGGGTTACAGGCAATGCCGGAGCAAGCGAATATGCCACACAGGCCGTTACACGCACTGGTATCATAGGATTTCAAGATACCCCTCTTTCCTATAGCGGATATGGACTGACTCTAGGAAACGACAAATTAGGATGGGAAAAGACATACATGACAGATCTCGGACTTGACTTGGGATTGCTAAAGGAGCGCATAAGCCTTACATTTGACTGGTATGATGCCATAACCAAAGATGTTATCTACCAAAAGAGCCTGCCGTATGAAACCGGAGGTTCTGGATCAAAGCCATACACCATGTGGAGCAATGTTGGAGAGACACGCAACACAGGAGTTGAAATCGGAATTACAAGCAGGAACTTTGTAGGACCGAAATTTAAATGGACAACAACGCTACAGTTTGCTGCCAATCACGAGCGTGTGGTAAAAACCACAAGCGACGGACCTTTACAGTTTGGAGACTACTATCTAATAGAGGGAAAGCCTATCCACACATACTATGGATATAAATACGCTGGAATATGGGGCACAACACAGACAGATGAAGCTGCGAAATACAACCAGAAACCTGGTCAAGTGCATATCGTTGACAAAGATCAAAACGGCAAGTACAACACCGATGACTACTTTGTGCTGGGTAGTTCTACACCTAAATGGAGCAGTAGCCTATACAATAATTTCACATACAAAGGTTTTGATCTAAGCATGCTACTCATAATGCGCTGGGATTGGACAATAAACTACGGCGTGACAGGATGGTACCGCACAGATGGACTATCGCCGTCGCCTACTATATGCGACTACTGGACAGAGGACAACCAGAAAGCACGTTTCCCTGCACCTAACTCAACAATGAACAACGGACAAGACCCTAACCAACAATGGTGCAATTTCTTCGACGGCTCTTACTTGAAAGTGAAGAATATCACACTGGGCTACACACTGCCTAAAAGCCTGACAAAGAAAATCGGCATACAGAAAACACGCGTGTATTTCACGGCCGATAATCCATTTATATTCACCAAAAGCAAGTATCTAAAGAATTACGACCCCGAAAAGGGAGGTGACGATGACGACGCACCATTGTCGAAGCAATTCGTGTTTGGCGTAAACATATCGTTCTAATAAATAAAAAATAAGAAGAAAATGAAAACATACAAGATAATGTCTCTGACAGCCACATTACTGCTGTTGTCGGCAACAAGCTGCAGTCTTGACGAATACAACCCTTCGGGAAACACTCCGGACAACGAGTGGACTAACGCCGAGGGCTACGAAAAGAAAATAAACGACTGCTACTTCGATATGGTGAGAATCATCTACGGACAGGCAGAGGACACCTATCTAATGGTGGCTGAAGGAGGTACAGACATTTGGCAGGACACAAACCCAACTGGAGCAAACGGTAACTGGAGCAAAATATTGCGCTATACGGATTTTGGATCAGCCAACGGTATGCTTAACGAAGGCTATTCCGGTTTCTATGGCACCCTCAGTGCATGCAATGGGGCAATAGAATATGCGACAAAAGTGAAAGACATATCAGATAACGACAAAAACGCACTCGTTGCCGAAGCACATTTCATACGAGCTCACGCCTTGTATAATATTGTAGAGCAGTGGGGCGGAAAATATCTGCCGCTAAGCCCTGTTACGGGAGAGACAAAGACACTTGCATGCAGCAGCGTAAACGATTTCTATAATGCAATAATCGCAGACCTTGAATTTGCAATGAAATACCTTCCGCTGACTCAGACGACATACGGAAAGGTTACACGTGCCGCAGCATACCACCTGTATGCTAAAGTCTGTCTTACATATTCCACATACACCGACGGACTCGGAAACTGTACCCCATTGACACAGGAGGAGAGCACGCAATGCCTACAGAAGGCAAAGGAGGCTGCTGATTACCTGATTGAGCATGCTGCAGAGTTCGGAGTAAAGCTCTACGATAATGTTGATGACGTATTTGCAGAGAAAAACAACAAAAAGAACAGCGAAGCCCTTTTTGTCGTTACACATTCTTCTATACAAGCCTACAACCCTCGCGGTAACTATTACAACCGTGTGTGGAAGCACTCTGAGGCATACAACAACAACACCTCTGGAATTTTCCTCTCAGGTATGACACCAAGCTATGCCACTACGATAAATGGAATGGAGACTCATAAACTCGCTAAAGGCAACTGCTATATGGAACCGAGCAAATACATGCTTGACCTTTACGGAGAGAAAGATAAGCGATATGCTGCCTTTTTTAAAGACACATATTATATAAACAAGCCAACCGAAAAGAACGGAACTGTATACACTTGGGATGAAGCAGATACCAAAAGGTTTGGACTTTCCACGGCACGTGTAAACAATCACGACTACGACATTTCAATCGGCGACACTGCCGTCTACCTGTCCAGACAACGCATGTCGCAAGAGGAGCGCAATTCTAAACGGTATGCAGTGTATAACATTGACGACAACTATGCTGACCCGGCGCAGCCGCTCAAATTCTTCCCAAGTCTGAAAAAGGCAGACTGTCCAGGACTCTACGCAGGTTCAAATGCAAACAAGCCATACAGTTCTGCCGACTGTATAATCTACAGACTTGGAGAGACTTACCTTCTCTCCGCCGAGATTGACTGGAGGCTTAACGATCTTGCCGGTGCAAAAGAACGGCTTAACACTATCAGAAATCGTTCCTGCGAAAACCACGACCATAGTATGGACATTCAGGAGAGCGAAATCACACAGGACTTCCTGCTCGATGAATATGCACGCGAAATGATTGGAGAATGGAACCGATGGATGACACTCAAACGATTCCGCGCATTTGAGAGCCGCATAAACAAAGCGAACCCACAAATCAAAGACGGAGCATTCAAAAAGGAATACTATCTGCGACCGATTCCTGATGCCGCTATACTTCTTATTGACAACGGAAAAGAATATCAAAATCCAGGCTATTAAAAATCTCATTATCAATTAATCCCTTAGATCTATAAGAGAGTCCTAAGGGATTAAATTACGCACCGAGTATAAAAATATGGTGGAAAAAGTTCGATCTATACGGTTGAAAATGACATTTCTGATTATAAATAAAAGATGTTCATAGTAGTAGGTGCGGTGTCTCACCACACAGTAGCAAGAACATTATGGTTATTTTAAATGGAAATGCTATAACCGTACTCTTTGTGCGGTGAGACACCGCACCTACTATGAAAAAAGAATAAGGTGAAATAACTTATGGGGCAACATACTGTTTTTGGGGCATACACTTCTATATATCGACATTTTTATATAAATTTGCAGCCAAAACAAATATTGCATTTATGAAGATTGGAATCATTGTTGCCATGGACAAAGAGTTCGTGCAACTGAAGTCGCTACTCTCCGACGCTACCGTTGAACGCTATCACCACAAAGACTTCGTTATCGGAAACATCGGAGAAAAGGAAATCGTGATACAGAAATGTGGCATAGGAAAGGTTAACTCTACAATTGGAACGGTGGAAATGATTGACCGTTTCTGTCCGGACCTGATAATATCCACTGGCGTTGCCGGTGGCGCTGATACAGAGATGAACGTAACGGATGTCGTGGTAGGCACAGACTACTGCTATCATGACGCTTATTGTGGAGACGAGTGTGAATTCGGACAAATTCTCGGAATGCCTGCCAAATTTGAGGCTCCCAAAGAACTGATAGAAAAGGCTGTTAACTTAGGGACGGACATACCTGTACATGCCGGACTTATCGTAAGCGGCGAGTGGTTTGTAAACACGAAGGAGAAAATGCAGACGATTCTCGACAATTTCCCTGCTGCAAAGGCTGTGGATATGGAGAGCTGCTCTATTGCACAAACTTGCCACACTTACCACGTGCCGTTTGTAAGCTTCCGTATCATCAGCGACATTCCTCTGAAGGACAACAAGGCGGCTCAATATTTCGACTTCTGGGCAAGGCTTGCCAACGGGTCGTTTAATGTAACTAAGAAATTTCTGGAATCGATATAAAAAGAGTCATGAGCTTACAGTTCTCATAGCCCCCCCCCAGAGTTCACTGTTCTCACAGAGTACACAGTTCTCCCAGGACTCCAAAAACTTACAGAAAAAACAATAATAACAATGAAAAAAATACCAAGCTTTACAATCAACCACGAAAAGCTGCTGCCCGGCATCTACGTATCACGCAAGGATGAAGTTGGCGGCGAGGTGGTTACAACTTTCGACATCCGCATGAAGGCTCCCAACCGCGAACCTGTTGTTCACCCTGGAGCACTGCACACTATTGAACATCTTGCCGCAACTTATCTGCGCAACGATGAGGAATGGAAAGAGCGTATAGTATATTGGGGACCAATGGGATGTCTGACCGGAAACTATCTTCTCGTCAAAGGCGACTATGAATCGAAGGACATCGTGGAACTGATGAAACGTACATTCCAGTTTGTTGCCGACTTCACCGGCGATATCCCTGGAGCAGCGCCAAAAGACTGTGGTAACTGGTTGCTCCACGACCTGCCGATGGCACGTTGGGAAGCTAAGAAATATCTTGCAACCCTCTGCAATATCAAAGAGGAGAATCTCGTTTATCCGGAATAAAGCGATGTCCAGCTCATTACATATCAACGCCCGAAGTAAAGTTATGCTTTACCTCGGGTGTTTTTCCATATCAGGGTTTGCATAAATCCCCTCATCGCCATATACATTATAAAAGCCAACCATAAGCCATGGTTGTCCATCGACTGGCGAAGGGAATAATATACAGCAAAAAACGTAATGGCTGAAAAGAACATGGAAATGAGCATTCCGCGGGTCTTCGTGCAGCCTATGTATATGCCGTCCCATATAAATGCAGCCACACCCGCAAGCGGTATCAATGCAGCCCAATAGAAATAGCTACCTGCAGCAGCTATTACTATTTTATCGTCCGTTAGTAACGAGAGGAAGGCATTGCCGCCTATTATATATAATAAGGTAAAGGCAACTGTCATTACAGCTCCCCAACCAAAGAGATGCCTTACGGCAGCACTTAGTCCCACCTTGTTTCCGGCACCATAATACTTGCCGCTTATTGCTTCGCCGGCATAAGCAAAACCGTCCATAATATAGGAGAATATCATATAAAACTGCATAAGCAGGGTATTGACAGCAAGTATCGTTTCTCCCTGCCACGAACCGGCTGACGTAAAAAACAACATGACGCTTATCAAACAGAGAGTACGCAAGAATATGTCGCGGTTTACACTCAGAAATCCTTTCATCTGACTCCAACCGAACAAATCAATTCTGCAGAAATACTTCCGCAGTCTGCCGTATACCGAAAACCACGCACCGAAAGCTATAAACAAACCGGCATACTGAGCCACGAGCGTGCCGAGCGCAACGCCCTCAACCTTTAGTCCCAAGCAAAAAACAAGAACGAGGCTCGCCACTATATTTACCACATTCTGCGTAATGGCAATTGCCATCGGCAACCTTGAATTCTGCATTCCAATAAACCAGCCCGTAAAACTGTAAAGTCCGAGCGTTGCCGGGGCTCCCCAAATCAGAATATTAAAATAAAGTTCGGCATAATGCCTTACGCTTTCCGTAGGTTCCATTATGAATAGTGCAAAGTCGCGCAATGGAACCTGCAGGAGTATCATCAAGAACGCTACCGCCCACCCCACACCAAGTGAACGCACAAGGAGGCGCACCACTTCCGGGAGGTCGCGTCTGCCATACGACTGTGATGTAATACCGCTCGTGCCCATACGCAAGAAGCCGAAGAGCCAATACATCACATTGAATATCATTCCTCCTACGGCAATCGCACCGATATATGCCGTATCTCCGAGATGTCCCACGATGGAAACATCCACAAGTCCCAGCAACGGCACCGTAATGTTGCTCACGATTGCGGGCAGCGCAATATGCAGTATCTTTCTGTTTATCTGCGTCATCCTTTATATCATTATTATATCATTCGTATTTAGCATCCTCTCCCTATGGTCCAAAATGCTAACATAAAGAAAAAAAGGTGTGATTGGAGCACTTGGCTCCCATCAACACCTTTTATAGCAACATACAGTCTCTGTATATATTTGATTAATCCTTGTTGGAACGCTTACGCTCCAAGTGGTCGAGCACGAGCTTACGCATACGCATGCTCTTCGGAGTAACCTCTACACACTCATCCTCCTTGATATACTCAAGAGCCTCTTCAAGAGAGAGAACAGTACGCGGAACGATACGTGCCTTGTCGTCGGAACCGCTGGCACGTGTATTGGTAAGCTGCTTTGCCTTTGTTACGTTTACCACGAGGTCGTTGTCGTGAACGTGCTCGCCCACTACTTCACCGCTATAAACTTCTTCGCCCGGATCGATGAAGAACTTACCGCGGTCTTGCAGCTTATCGATAGAATAAGCGTATGCCGTACCGGTTTCCATAGCAATCATACTACCGTTCATACGACGTGTAATCTCGCCCTTGTATGGCTGATACTCCTTATAGCGGTGTGCCATGATAGCCTCCCCCTGAGAAGCAGTAAGCACATTGGTACGCAAGCCGATAATACCGCGTGAAGGGATGTCGAACTCGATATCCACACGGTCGCCAAGGTTCTGCATTGATGTCATCTCTCCCTTGCGGCGCGTTACCATATCAATCATCTTACTTGCGAACTCCTCCGGAACGTTGATGGTCAGTTCCTCAATAGGCTCACACTTCACTCCGTCAATCTCCTTGTAGATAACCTGTGGCTGACCGACCTGAAGCTCATAGCCCTCGCGGCGCATAGTCTCGATGAGCACCGAGAGATGCAGCACACCACGTCCACTGACAATCCATTTATCTGTAGAATTTTCAAAAGGCTCAACACGCAGTGCAAGGTTCTTCTCCAGTTCCTTCTTCAATCGGTCGCTGATATGGCGGCTGGTAACGAATTTTCCCTCACGTCCGAAGAACGGCGAGTCGTTGATCATGAAGAGCATACTCATCGTAGGCTCGTCGATGGCAATAGGAGGCAGTGGCTCCGGATTCTCGAAGTCGCAGATAGTATCACCGATTTCGAAGTTCTCAAGACCGACAACGGCACAGATGTCACCACTCTTTACCTCATCCGTCTTGTTGTGGCCCATTCCCTCAAACGTGTCGAGTTCCTTGATTTTAGTCTTCTCCATCGTTCCGTCGCGGTGGGCGATGGTAACGTTCATTCCATCCTTCAAAGTTCCGCGGTGAACGCGTCCCACAGCGATACGTCCCGTATAGCTTGAATAGTCTAAGCTGGTGATAAGCATCTGAGGAGTTCCCTCGAGAACCTTCGGCGCCGGGATAACCTCAACAATCTTGTCGAGCAGATAGTCGATATTGTCTGTCGGCTTGTTAAAGTCCTCGCTCATCCAGCCGTTCTTTGCACTTCCGTAAACAACCGGGAAGTCGAGCTGATCTTCTGTTGCATTAAGAGAGAACATCAGGTCGAACACCATTTCGTAAACTTCCTCCGGACGACAGTTCGGTTTATCAACCTTGTTTACCACAACGATTGGCTTCAGTCCAATCTGCAGAGCCTTCTGCAATACGAAACGTGTCTGCGGCATCGGTCCTTCAAAGGCATCGACAAGCAGCAGGCATCCGTCTGCCATATTGAGCACGCGCTCCACCTCACCACCGAAATCGGAGTGTCCCGGAGTGTCTATAATATTGATTTTAGTACCTTTCCAGTTAATTGAAACGTTCTTTGAGAGGATGGTGATTCCTCGCTCGCGCTCCAAGTCATTGTTATCCAACACCTGACCGCTCAAATCCTTTCCGTCACGGAAGAGGTTTCCGGCCAACATCATCTTGTCCACCAATGTAGTCTTACCATGGTCTACGTGGGCAATAATCGCAATGTTTCTAATATCTTGCATAATTTACCTTAAAAAATATGGGTGCAAAGTTAGTGTTTTTAATTTACATAACAAGTGTAACCTGCCGATTTATTTACTTTCACCTTATAATATTAACATATATCCATACAATATTTCTGCCGATTCCACGTTTTTTGACAAAAACATATATTACAATAAAATATTTTCAATAGATATGAAAAGGATAATACTTACAATTATTGCCGTACTTACCATCACAGTAAGCACCCTCGCACAACCTGAAGCCGGAACTTTTTCCATAATCCCAAGACTCGGAGTAACTCTCGCTAAACTGAGCGGCGATGACCTGATGGTTGCCGATGGCTTCTCGCTGTCGCCTAAATACCTGCCGGGAATGATGGCTGGGGTCGACCTGGAATACCAACTTACAAACGCTCTCGCCGTGTCTGCCGGAGCTTTCTACTCGCAGCAGGGCGACAAATACGACGACTACACTGAAGCACACGACATTACGACAAAGAAATGGAGCGAGACACGCGACATAAAGAACAAGATTGACTATGTTAACGTGCCGGTTATGCTCAGCATATATGGTGCAAGAAACCTCGCCTTCAAGATTGGGGCTCAGTTCGGCTTCAATATAAAGGCAAAGACGGAAATGACTTCTATCTCATTCGTAAGAGGCGAGGACGGGAATGCCTCAACCGAAAACGTAACGAAACTGAAAGGCGACATAAACGTAAAGAAGTTTGATTTCTCTATCCCTATCGGCATTTCCTACGAATATATGAACGTAATCCTCGACGCCAGATACAATATCGGACTGACAAAAGTATACAGTAAAATTGACACTGGCAAGAGCTGCGTCTTCTCGTTCAGTGCCGGATACAGGTTCAAACTATAGTCTGAACAGTGAAAGAATATTAAAATATGCAGATGTTGGCAACATAAATCATTGTAAATAAAATAATATTCGTACCTTTGCAGCCGCTTTAAGCATTTAATAACAATTAAACAAAACAAAACAATGTATTTAGATCAAGCTAAAAAACAAGAGATCTTTGGACAGTACGGAAAGTCTAACTCTGATACTGGTTCAGCAGAGAGCCAGATAGCATTGTTCT
>DCBP01000056.1:36184-67980 GCA_002314055.1 Prevotella sp. UBA1104 | reverse complement strand
TATACAACAAGTACAACACGCAGCGTGCGTGACAAGCATGAAAGTTGTTTGGGTTGTATATGTTGTAGCGGTTGTTTTAAATATAAATGTTTTGTTGTTTGTATAAACTAATTGTGAATAGCTATTTAATGGTTAATTATTTTGTTTCTTTATTCCTTAATGACAGATTCTATATTAAGGTTAACAACAAATCTGTTTTTTTTAAAAGTTATTGCTATTCACTTATAATAAACATTACATTTTTTTATATCTTTGCGCCTGCATAACAGAAGTTAAAAAAAGAGATATGAAATACAAAGGTCATATAGTAGATGTCATGTCGCGTAGAGTATTCGACGGCGAGGTGACTGTAGAAGACGGAGTGATAAGCAGTATCGCTCCAAGTGATGACGTGGAAGCCGATGCTCCATATTTTATGCCGGGCTTCATCGACAGCCATGTGCATATAGAGAGCAGTATGATGGTGCCGGCAGAGTTTGCACGAGTTGCTGTGGAACAGGGCACCATCGGAGTTGTAGCCGACCCGCACGAGATTGGCAACGTGCTCGGCAAGGATGGTATAGAATTCATGATAAACAGCGGCAAGCATATTCGCTTCAACTTCTGTTTCGGTGCACCGTCGTGCGTCCCTTCGTGTGGAACAGACATAGAGACGAGCGGTGACACGCTCGACAGCAAAGATATCGAGGAACTGATGGCGCGCGATGATATCGGCTATCTGGCTGAGATGATGAACTTCCCCGGTGTTCTTTCCGGTGATAAGGAGGTGATGGCAAAGATTGAGGCAGCTAAGCGCCACGGCAAACCGATTGACGGGCATGCTCCGGGACTCTTGGGCGAGGAACGCCGGCGGTATGCTGCCGCCGGAATATCCACCGACCATGAGTGTGCCACGCTTGAAGAGGCGAGGGCATGTGTTGAGGCGGGTATGACGGTGCAGATTCGTGAAGGCTCGGCGGCAAAAAATTATGAGGCTCTCATTCCTTTGCTCAAGGAACATCCCGACAAGGTGATGTTCTGCACCGACGACTGTCATCCTGACGACTTGATACGCGGTCATATCAACAGTATCGTTTCTCGTGCCATGGCTGACGGCTACGACTTCTGGGATATCCTGCAGGCGGTATGCGTCACGCCGCAGCGGCATTATCATTTGAAATGGGGACTGCTCCGTGAGGGTGATGCGGCAAACTTTATCGCCGTGAATAACCTTACGCCAAACTTCCGTGTGCTTCTCACTGTGGTGAAGGGCAAGGAGGTTTACAACTGCAATTCGTTTCTGAGCATCATAAAGTCGCAATCTAAGTCGATAAACAACCAGATGGCTATTCTCGACAACTATCCAAACCATTTTGTAGCAAAGCCAATCACAGCCGATGACATCTGTCTGCCGATTAGTAGCGGCGACAGGGTACGTATAATTCGTGCTTTCGACGGGAGCTTGTTTACAAAGAGCGAAGAGGTGCTGGTTACGGGAAACCCTCTTGTAGACAGTCGATATGCATGGGGCGAAGTGCAGAAGATTGTTGTTTACAACAGATATCATGAAGGGGCAAAGCCTGTTGTGGGACTCGTTCGCGGATTCTGCCTGACAAACGGTGCCATGGCGGCATCTATAGCCCATGACTGCCACAATATCGTGGCTATAGGAGCAAAAGACGAGTATATCGTAAAGGCAATAAACCGTGTGGTGGAGATGAAGGGCGGACTCGTGGCCATTGCCGGTAGCGAGATGACAGACCTGGCGCTGCCGATAGCCGGACTGATATCTCCGCTGAGCGGACATGAGATTGCCTATCGTAGTTCTCTTCTTCGTGATACCATGCAAAAGGCGGGCTGCCAGTTCCATGCACCGTTTATAACAATGGCATTTATGTGTCTGCCTGTAATTCCAGAGATGAAACTCACCGATATCGGACTCTTCGACTTCAACAAGTGGGGATTCGTGAAGACGTTTGAAAAATGCTGATTAGAAACTTCATAAAATCGTTGCCATGTCCATAAAAAAAATTTTTCAGTGTCATTGAACGAATTATTTTTATGGTAATACTTTATTGATTGGAGCTTGGAATTGCCGGTCTTACTTGACCATTGTTTATTCTTAACGAACTATTATCACATAGTGATGAAAGAAAAAGTGTCTTTCAAAGGAAAGGAATCCAATGAAAGACACATTAAACCATTAACTGTTTATGAGAAAAAATTACTTTATTACTTTTAATACTTTGCCGTCTTTTACAATTATATTCACGCCTCTTTTTATGTTCTGCTGTGTTCTTCCAGCCAAGTCAAAGATCTTCTCCCTGCCGTTGGCATCACTCTTTACGGAAGTTATTCCAGAAACGTAGCCGTCGAACTCGGCGCTGGTGATAGCGGCAGAGTTAGCCACCTCACATTTAGTCTTGTCGTCGGGGTCATAATCGTGAACGAATGCAAGTATGCCCACATTGTCCATGTTGTAGTCTTGGGTGTAAGGGATAGAACATTCGTATGTGTAGTCATCGCCGTTCCACTCCAGCACGTCGCCCCATATACTGTTTACGCGCCGCCCCACGTTGTAGTGGTAATAGTCACCGCTTGAACCAGCCTGAGCCTGAGCCTTGATGTTTGTCTCCGTCAGCACTACCGTTATCCTTGCAGGGTTGCGCGTGAAGTCCTTCTTGCTGCGGGCACCAGTCACCTTAACGTTTATCTTCTGGTTCTCCTTGTCGAGTGCGGCCGTTACCTTCAGACTGACGAAAGCTTCCTGAGACATTCTGTTGCGTATGTAGGCAAATAGCTCTTGGGAACTTGACACGCCCATGACTGGAGATGCAGCATCGTTGTAGGTGTAGCGGTCGTACATCACAGCTGGAGCAGACTCTTTGTCGTAGAACCATCTCCATGCATCATGGAAGTTTGTAGAGAGAAAGTCGGTGTAGTATCCCGCATGATTCTCCATCGTGTTCAGTCGTCCTTTAAAATCCGGGTCTTCCATTGCCTTATGCACATAGCCTGCAACACGCGGGCAGTTGGTGCATTTCTCTGTTGTGAATTCCTCGAGCAGCACATTGCGTTCGAAGCTATGGAGCGTTACACTGAAACTGCCCGACTTGATGTTGTCATCGGGAGTTTCTTCTTGTCCCTCGGCAAGATTGGCGAGCGTTACGCTTATTGTGCGCTCTTCGGGATCCATTGTCTGAATGCACTTTGGCTCAATGGTGAAAGTATAGAGCTTACTCTCGTTATAGACTATAGGCTCGGTGCAGTGTGCCGTGTACTTCTCTTCAGTGCCGTCGAACGAGCATATAGCGTCAAAGCTGCTTATCGTTACCGTGGCATTGTTGCGCACAGTCATTGACAGCTGCATCTTTCCCTTGTCCACAGTGTAGTTTTTAGGTACAGTCAGACTTTCGAGCGAGAGGTCGTATTTAGGAAGATTGTCGCCATAAACCATAGCCTCCACACATGCCGTAAGAGTTTCGCCATAGTCTTTCCAATCATCTTTGCCTGAGCGAGTGAAACAAGAATACCCAGTCACCCCGCTTTCCGTACAGCTCATTGCCTTGCAGGTGCTCTTTTGGTGGTAGGAGTATCCGAGATAGAGCTTTTTCATTCCGGCGTTGATGTCCACGGCTTTAGTCAGTTTCACCGTGTTCCATCCCTTTTCCATCGATGTGATAGTGTCGGTAGAGAGTACCGGTCCGTCGAGGCTCTCGCTTACCCATACCGCAAGGGAATCGACGTTAAGTTTGGATGAAAGGGCAGCCTTTATTTCGCGTATCTGGTTGCCGGCAAGACTTTTTATGCGGTCTTCCTTGAGCAGAATGGCACAGCTGGTCCATGTCTTCTTCTTTGTCGATATGCCGGAGAAATAGCTATCTTCTGTCGAAGGGAATGTTCCTGTATTCCCCTGACAATAGCCGATGTTCATTCCCGACACTTGGGCATTGCCCGCCTCACTTATAGCGAGCAATGCCAAGAGTGATAATATTGTTTTTTTCATTTTCAATCCTTTTTACTGGACTAATGTCCTGATTAGAAAATTTCAGTCTGCAGGTTATCTCATCACCTTGCGCACGATGGTTGTTCCGTCTTCTTTCTGAGTGCGGATGATGTTGATGCCTTTGCTTAGAGCGTTCATTTTCTGTCCGCCTATAGAGTAGTATTCGGCAGCGTTGCCTGGAACGTTGTTGATGACAGACGAGATGCCGTCGGAAGAACTCTTCATCACGTTCACGTCGTCGAGACGCAACAAGTATTGTCCTGTGCAGTCGTGATGGCGGAAGCCGATAACGATTTGCTTGCCGGCATAGTCCTTGAGGTCGAATTCACGCTTTGTCCATCCATCTTCAGCTCCGTTCTCCTCTTTTAGAGTTTCAGAGATGAGAGGTGTTGTTTCTTTCATTTTCTCCACGCTGAACGTGCTCTCGTCGTAAGGCAATACATACATGCTGTAGTGCTCCTCCCATTTCTTCGGACTGAATGCTGCAATATAGTATGACAGTTTTGCTCCATCGGCAGGGATCGTGATTATTGGCGACAAGGACCAGTTGTCTGGAGTAACGGCTCCAAGACTGTTGCTGTATGATATGGATGCGAGACATTCGCTGCCGCTGTGGCAGTATTCCGGACGGTCGCCCCAAAGATTAGAGCCGAGGTTCCATGTTTCTCCGTCCTTGTCTTCGTCAACGGTTGACCATCCGTAAGCCACATCTTCAAAGTCGCCAAGATATATATATCCCTCGTCGGCAGCATTCTTTGCCTTTCCGTGACACTTTACGGTTACTGGTCCCGCACTTGTCTCTATTGTTAGGTCGCTGTTGAACTCGCCGGCTTCTGACGGGTAGAACCATAGGGTTACGTCAATGTTCTTGTTGAAAGCTGCCTTGTCGGTTGTTTCGATACCATAGAATGGAGCATCACCTGTTATGGCACCCACTGTAAGGTCATCAGAACCTGTGTTGTGAAGTCTTACTTTGGCAGTTGTATAGCGGTTCATACCAACGTAAGAATCATCGAATGTTACTTCTGGTGTGAGCAACTCAACATTTTTTTCCTCGAAGTCGATTACATGAATCTTGATGTTTGAAATCTCTGCGAAGTCGCCTTCCGGTACCGAACCGCTTCCGTCATGCTTCCATGTCCACACGTAGCTGTGAGAGCCTGGTATGCAGGCAAGATAATCACTCCATGAATCATCATTAGCAAGCACGTCGGAACCGGCATCAACGTCGTAGCCATATATACTTGTATTGCCGCTGGTCATAGGATGATTCATGCCTAAATACAAATAGCTACTGTACAGGTGTGAATAATTCTCGTTGTCAATAGGTCTGCCGTAGCTGTGGCCTTCCCATGATACGTATGCGAGCTTACCTTTAGGAATGTCAAGTTTCATCTTGAACCATGAGTCGCTGGCTACAGAGTTGTCGCCGGCATTCTTGTTCACAGCCTTGCCGTCTTTTATGACGAAAGGATAGTCTGGGTTGACTTCCCATCCGGTGATGTATTCGGCGCCTTCGGTTACAATACTTGCGAAGTCTGGCATATCCATCACTGAAGCCTTTACTTTTGCAGTAAGTTCACCGGCAGAAGTCTCGATAGTGAATGTAGCTTCCTTCTCGCCGGAAGTGGATGTCTCCATGGTAACAGGTATGTCTATGCTTTCGAGCGTTACAACAGATTTCAGTCCGCTGATGTCGGCTGTAAATTCTTTGTTAGAGCTTGTTACTTTATTCACGGTGAGATTGTTGGCACCCTTGTTCTCGATAGTGATAATGCCCGTCTTCATACTTGTCTTGCCAGCCTCTAACACAGTGGTACCGAGATTTACGTCTGGTGTGTTTACAACTGCGGCATTTGCAACAAGGTCTTTGTCTTCGTATGCTATGTCGTATACATACAGATTGTTCTCTTCCAAGCCTGTATAAGCCTCTCCGTCATACTGGAATCTGATGAAGTGCTTGCCTGGGGCAAACTCCCAACTGTCAGACATGTCAGCATTTGGTCCGTTCCATGATTTTTTCACTCCGTCGAGCGTGTCGATGAAGTAGCCGCCGGCATTCTGATACCAAGCGCTACTGTTGTTGCATACGCCCTTCCAACTTACTGTTGCAAGCTTTCCGTCAGGCACGGTAAAGTCAAGACGCAGCCATGAAGAACCATATTTGCCGTGAGTGCCCGACTGTGCCACTTGTGTTCCGTCGGCGAGTGTTGCCATCTCAAACGGGAATTCGATGTTTGTCGTTACGTCGAAGTTACCGCTCTTTATGGCTGCCGAGAAGTCCGGGTAGTCTTTAGCCTTGGCTGTAAGATCAACCACGATGCTCTTCTCCTCTGTTCCGTTGTCGTAAGTCAGCGTGGCAATGCCTTCGTATTCGCCGGCTTTAGTGCTGTTGAACTTGAACGGCAGTGTGTATGAACTTTTTGCAGGAATGACGCCCGACATGGCAGTGGAAGTGAACGTGTTGTCGTCAGACTCCAACTCCATAACGAACTCGGCATCCTTACCACCTCTATTATATAAGGTAATGTCTTTCTCTGTGTCAGTCTTCACGAAAGCCTCACCGAAGTCAGCAGACTCAGTGAATGATATAATGTCTGCTGCATTAGGATTAGGCAGATTGCACGAGAATGATTTGTATACGCGGATTACTCCATAACTGTATCTTGCAAGCATGTTGTCGCGAAGCTTTATAGTGGAGATATTGCCGTTGTCGTCGGTTGTAACGTCAAATACGATATCGTCTGACGGGTTAATACTACCACTTTCGCTCACTACACCTCCAAGCAGCATTGCGTCATATGCTCCGCCATAGCTTCCGCATACTATTCCTGTTTTTGTAGTAGGTATGGTGATAGTCTTAGCGTCGGCATCGTATACGCCGTCCACCGGATAGTCGTAGCTACGTGCCCATGCTGTAGCAGACTGGTTGTACATGTCAAACAAGTTTGTGAATGTTGCTTTTGTGCCGTTGAGTGCCAAACCGACATTATAGCTATAGATATCGCCGCCGTCGTAGTTAAACTCGTAGTTGGAATGAAACGACTGAGCGATGGCAAAATACTGCACCGTATCTACCGCTGCCTCTTCCATGCGGGGCAACTGTTTCCTTACAGGTGCAGTAATGGTTTTCATACCTCCGCCACTGGGAATGATGCCTTCCACATTTTCTGGTGTAGCGAGAAAAGAAACGTCATTCGGATTGATTGTTGATTTCAATTCCTCTGCATTGACCTTATTATTAGGAGATACCTTTACGGTTTGCGCCTCCGTGGTTAATGCCATTGCAAAAGAAACAACCAAGATTAGTGATAATTTCTTCATAATACTCCGTTTTGGTTTTACAATATGTTATTTAATCTGTTGCAAAGATAGCAATTTGGTTTATTGTAGAATCTTGGCATTTTGCTTTTTGCCTACATTTTTATAAAACTGTATAAATAAAGCCCTTTTATTGTACAATTTCATGAAATCAGAGAATATTTTCACGCTTTTTATTAACTTTGCATCCAAAACGTAAAGTATAAGATGAAAAAGTCTGTCATTTCCGCCATATTTGCATTATTATTTTGTGTGATGCCTGTATTCTCCGAGAAACAGTCATTTACAGTAGACAATTTAGTGTCGATGGGTAATAGCTATTATCTTTCGGGGAGGTATATCGATGCCATGGACGTTCTTGCAAAGGCTATGGACAAGGCAGACAAAACGGGGAATGATAAGGCATACTTAGAGTCGCTCTTCATAATCGGAAATATATACACAATTTTCGATGACTACGAGCAGGCGTTGCATTACTATACAAGTTGTCTCGACAAAGTGGATGGGAGTAAAGATTATTCGCTGACCAATAAAATCAGAAGCAATATGCTCATCTGTTACTCTATGCTTGGCAAAAGAAAAGAGGCTGAAAATTGCTACAAGGCTATTGGGACGCTTAATATGGGAAGCGAAGACTTGAACAGGTTTTATACTTATCTCAACCAGGCTCTGCTTATGACAGCTCGCAATTATACTAAAGGTGCCATATTCTTCCATAAACAGGCAATGGACTATGCTTTGGCGCATGGGATGAACGGTCTGTATGTAGCTGCCGAAATGGGACAGATTGGCAGTATGCATGAGAAGGCGGGCGACCTGAAAACTGCCGAAGAATGGTATCTGAAATGCAAGGAATATGCAGAAAAAGGGCATTATGTAGGTCCGCTCACCACGGCCTGCGAAAGGCTTGCAACTATATATGGCAAGCAGGGAAAAGACAATCTCTATATAAAATACAACAAGCTTTATGTGGATTACACCGACTCGTTTTTCCGACCGAAAGACTTCAACAACAAGAGAAGTCTGATAAGCAGATACGAGGCAATGTCGAAAGACAGGCAAGTGACGCGGCTGAGAGACAAGAACACAAGACTCGTCTTCATCATTGTTGTTATTGTTTCACTTATGCTTGTACTTGTATGTTTACTGCTATATATATATAAGGTGAACCGCCGACTTGTTGAAACCCAGCGGCTGCTTATAAAAAAGCATCAGGAGCATAGCCACCAACTAGAAGTGCAGAACGAGATATTCACTAGCATGAAGAACACAGTGGAGCATCATGAGGATGATAATATGCCTCTTGTAGAAACCTGTCATAGTGAAGATCTTAACGATTTATCATCAGAAAATACAGAAAAGGATGAGACTGACGAAAACTTGCTTGACAAGTCGCAGGTGGACATTCTGCTAATGTCGATAGCAAAGGTGATGGAAAACACAGAAACGGTGTGCGACCCAGATTTCAGCCTTGCAGTGTTGGCGCAACTTGTCGGTTCCAACACGAGATACGTGTCATGGGTAATAAACACGAAATACGGCAAGAATTTCAAGACTTTCCTTAACGAATACCGTATACGTACGGCTTCGAAAATGCTTGTAGACACAGAAAAATTTGGTAATCTTACCATTGCAAGCATTGCCGAGAAGGTAGGGTACAAGTCGCCTGCAAGCTTTCATCTTGCATTCAAAAAAATATATGGCATGACTCCGGCAGTATATGTAAAATTAGCAAGACAGAAAGACAAATAGCTAATTGCAATAAAGAATTTATACTACTTCATTAATAGTTTCCTTTGTCTTTATTTCCCCGACAAAATAATATATATAATGACAGGGGCACCTATGATGGGAGTTACGGCATTAAGCGGTATAATGCCTCCCTCGCTCGGCAGTACGGTGATGATGTTGCACAGCAGTGCAATGGCACATCCCATAAGTATGGTTGCCGGAAGGAGCACCCGGTGATTGTCGGTAATGAGCAACAGTCGTGCCATGTGTGGCACAGCAAGTCCGATAAATGCCACAGGTCCGCAAAATGCCGTCGACACGGCGGTAAGCAATCCTGTTACCGTCAGTAGCAAATTTCGTGTGCGGATTATGTTAATGCCCAGATTCTCGGCATATCTGTCGCCGAGCATCAGGGCATTTAGTGGTTTAACGAGCAGTATACTGCCTACGAGTCCGATAGCCGTGAGTATTGCGAAGGTAGGAATCATTTTCATCGTTACACCGCCAAACGAGCCCATTCCCCATACTGCATACGTCTTCACTCCCTCGTCGGTGGCAAAGAAATTGAGCAGGGATATTGCAGAGCTTGTTATGTATCCTATCATTATGCCGATAATGAGCAGCATTACGTGGTTTCTCACGAGGGTAGAGAAGAAAAAGATGAGTGCCATTACAGCCATGGCTCCGATGAATGCCGCTGCCAATACGGCGGCAAAACCGCCGACGCTGACAGAACCTACCGATACGCTGCCGCCGAAAAGCAACATCACTAAGGCGACGCCGAGACTTGCTCCACTGTTGATGCCGAATATGCTCGGACCGGCGAGTGGGTTGCGGAATGCCGTTTGCAACATCAGTCCGCAAACCGCCAGCGAACCGCCGCAGCAAAGGGCAGTTATAGCCTGTGGCAGGCGTGATTCCATGATGATGTATCCCCAGCTTGGTTTTGTCGGTTCATTTCCCGTAAGAATGTCAAAGACATCTTTTGACGGAATCGATACCGATCCGATAAGCAGACTTCCAGCGAAGAGGATGACAGTGGCTATAGCCAACAGTATGCAGTATGCAGTGTCTCGTTTCATTATTTAAGTTTTTGGAAATAACGTAGTTTTCCTGTAGTCTTCAGGTTAGGATGCATGATACGAATGAAGTCGGCAAGCAGATAATCGGGATGAAACGGTGTTTCCTCATAGAACAACGTCTTCTCCACGTTGCATCCATACAGTTCGCCTGTCTTAAACGCATTCATTTGGCTGTATCCGCTACGTTCAGCGAGCAAGTCGCCAGTAGCGTAAATCTTGTTGCTGCTGTATCTGAAGAGCCATGCGTCAGCATCGCCGCCCTTCTCCAGAACATTTTCGAAAGATAGCGACAAGCTACCACTGTGGTCGTCATTAGCCCAAGGATACTGTCCTCCGGCATCTTTAACCATCTGTCCGATAGTGCTTTTGCCGCCCGGCATATACCACACGTTGCCAACCATCTTGTCTATAATCACGGAGCGTCCCGGTCCTGCTTGTCTTGCTTGTCGGCAAAGGTTCTGATAGTTTTTGTCAACAGCTGCAAAAAGATTGTCGGCTTCCTTTTCGGCACCAAACAGCATGCCATAGAATTTCATCCATTCAGCGCGTGCCAGAGGGGAACTCTCCATGTAGTCGGCACACTCAATGATAGGTATGCCGAGTTCTTCCGTCTTGCCGTATCCGCCACTGTTTTCAAATGGCGACAGCATGATAACGTCAGGCTTAACGTCCATTATCCTCTCTACCACGGGTTGCAGACCGCTACCGCAGTCGGTTATTTTGCCTTTTTTTACCTGTTGTTGTATGAAAGGCAGTTTGATGTATTTCACGTCAGCCACGGCTACTATGCTGTTCTTGCGCTGGAGCATATCGAGCAGAGAGCAGTGTACGGTTGTGAAAACCGCAGCTCGCCTTACCGGGGTCTCCACTATTGTGGCATTATCCGGAAGTTTGTCAGTTTCCGGCGCTTTTTGTCCACGTGGCACAAGAACATAGGTGTGTAGCACCTTGCCGCTTTTCCATGGGTTTTTCACTACTGCAACAGTGTAGCCATGATGACTTACAAGCGTCAGCAGTGAAGCATATTTCATGCGGATGGTGTCGCCACCGTCAAGTGTCTGTGCTGTTTTGTTGCCACAAGATGCAAGCAACACGACAGTAATCAAAAGCAGAATGTATTTGCGCATTTGGTGATGAGTTGAAAGTTCTGTTTCCTTTGATAAATGACAATAGAGACAACCAAAGACCATGCAGTCTTTATTGTTGTCTCATATTGTCTATACCTTATATTATATAGAAGTAATATTACTTCTTGATATATT
Organism: Prevotella sp. UBA1104; assembly: GCA_002314055.1. Lineage (GTDB taxonomy): Bacteria > Bacteroidota > Bacteroidia > Bacteroidales > Bacteroidaceae > Prevotella. The sequence continues at coordinate 56,599 of DCBP01000056.1, read as the reverse complement.
CAGTGCCGATGTTGAACACAAATGAAGTAGGACCAACGCCGCACTCATAGTTGCCAACCTTTGTTCCGTCGGCTTTAAACATGAAGATGCGACCGTTGCCCTTGTAGTTAGCCTTATTTGTGTCTGGATTCTTCTGATAGGCACCGATGAGAACATATCCGTTTACAGGATCAACGCCGATGCAGTTAGGGCTATAGATAGTCTGGTCGCTGTCGGTGATAAATGTAGTTTTCTGTCCATTCTGGATATTGTAAACCTCGTACGTGCTTGCAGCCTTGCCGTAAGAAGTATTGTTGAATGTATAGATATGAGTGCCGTCGAAAGCCATAGCTGTGGCATCGAGCAAAGTCGTTACGGTGTTGCCGCTCACTTTGCGCACTCCACCCTTAACGTCGCCATAGTTACCCATATCCATCACATAGATGTTGCCACTGCCGTCAACAGCCACCTTTGTAGGATTGGTAATCTGTGAGTCCTTTATCGGAGTGTCAGCACCGGTGGCAAGGTCGATTACAGATACAGAAGCCTTTGTTACGGCTGCGTAGTCTGAGTTTGCCACATAAAGTTTGCCACCAGCTACGGCTATGCCCTCTGGAAATGAACCAGCCTGGTAAATCTTCTCCTTGGCATATTCCACGGTGTCGATAGCCACAACGCAGCCGTTGCCGGTAGTTGTTGCGTTCCAGTTTGCATCATAACTTGACGATGAGCCACCATAGAACGAAACGTAAACTTTTCCGCTGGCAGCAGTAACGCAGCGAGGCTTCAAGCAGTTTTCGCCAAGGTCGATGTTTGTCTTTATCTGTTTCAGGGAGCGCATTGTCTTCACGTCGACCACCTCGATGGTGTTCTCCTCGGTAACGGCAAGATACATCTTGCTGCCATATACCACACCGTCGTTTGCCGTCAGTCCGAGCACACGGCCGTTTGCCGACTTAAACACGTCGTTCTGGATGCTGCTCTTTGCGTAGTCTACATACGATAAGCTGCCCACGATACTGCTGCTCTGGTTTCCGCTGCATACAAGGAAGGCTCCGTTGCTAACGGTTACGGGTTCGTACTTCGGTGCGTCGTCGTTGTCGTCGCAAGCGGTGAAGATGGTTGCACCCATAAGCAACACCGCCAAGGTCTTAATGTAATTCTTCATTTTCATTTTCTTTTTATTTAAAATTTATAGTTCAATGTCATTTGATAGCTTCTTCCCGGCATTGGGTAGAGGGCAACGATACTGTATTGCTTGTCGAACAGGTTCTTCAGGTCGCCGCGAACTTCTATCCGGTGTCTTCCGATATGGAACTGGCGGTATGCCGTTACTCCGAAATCTACAAATCCTTCAATCATTGTAGTAGGGTAGTGCTCGTTGTTAGGCCAGCGGCTGCTCATGCCTGTGGCATGTACCGACAGATTTACCCATGGATTTTCATACCCTATTGAACCACTATAGGTGTGTTCCGGCATATAGGCAATCTGCTTGCCGAAGTTAGGCGACTCGCGGTTTGTGCGGTTTTCCACTTTCTGCAGACTGTAGCTACCTGCGGCATACAGCTTGTGCTTGGGATTGAACATGTGGTCAATGCGCAAGTTGAAGTCCGCCCCGATACTCCTTACGCGTCCGATGTTGACGCATGTCCATACGAACATATTGTATGGCACGGCAACAATCATGTCTTTTACATGGTTGTAGTATCCGTCGGCGGTAAGGTTCATACTTGTGTGTTTCGACAACTTCGGTGCCCAAGTAACGCCAAGGTTCCACTGGTCGGTTGATTCTGCATTGAGATCAGTACTGCCGTAGTGGTAGTAATAGCTTTCGTTGAATGTAGGGGTACGGAAAATATTCTTGTATCCGGCACGCAAGTGTAGACTTTCATCGTTTGAAAGGCGCACGGATATTGATGCCGACGGTGACAGCCGGCGCATGTCTTTTGCTGAATTCACTTGTACATCGAGGCGACCGTCGCTTGCTTCTACGTCTTTCTGATGGTTAAGATACAGGGAGTGAAGTAGGCGAGCTACTGCCGTTAGTCTTCCCGTATGGTATTTTACCGTGGCAGACTGCAATACAGAATGGCGGTAGGGATGCCCCATTACTGCGCGTTTCGAACTGCCGTTGAGATTGTTCAGTGCATAGTCTGCCGAATAGTCGAGAGCCCAATGTACTGACGGTACGTACAATACGGCGGCAGAGGCATAGTATTCGCGTTGCCAGTAGGTTGCATCGTTTATGCCCCCGGCATATAGAGCATCGCGATAGACCGACTTCGCCCAGTTCGTTTTTGCGGTGAATTTTGCCGACCATTGGCTTCCCCATCGCTTCTGCCATGCCAATTGGCTGAAGAAGTTGCGGTCGTGGAGAGTCTCGCCGCTAACGTTCGTATAGTAGCGCACCTGTCCCGGCAGTTGGCGAGAGTTGTCGTAATAATAAACCTTTCCCGTCAGTCGGCTTGTCGGCTGCGTATTCCAAACAAAGTTTATCTCACCGTGCCCGCTGTTCATACGGCTGTTTGTGCGGCGGTCGTGTGTAGTAATCGTTATATTGTGTATCGTATACGGATAGTCATTTTCGGCATAGGTATATTCAGCCATGGCAGAAAGCGAGAACCTGTCGCTAAGACTCTGCTCGTAGCGCAGAAAAGGACTGAGCAGTCCGAATGATCCCCATTTCACTTGTGCTGTTATGTGTGGTAGCTTATTTCCATTAGGCATGCCGATAGTCCGGATATTCAGCACGGCAGGAGTCGTAACGTTGCGTGCCGGCAGGAAAATATCGTCGTTGTCGCCAACAGTCAGCGATAGTTCCGCCACGTTGTCAAGAGCATAGCGTGAGAGGTCAATTTCTCCGCTTTGGCAGTCGCTGAGCATCACTCCGTCATAGCTTACCCCCGTATGCTTAGCTCCAAATCCGCGTACGGCAACAGTTTTCACTCCGCCAGCCCCTCCGTAGTCGCGTAGCGTTATGCCCGGTATGCGCTGTAGAGCATCTCCCATGTCAGCCACTCCCATAGTGAGCATGTCTGAACGGTCGAGGATATGCACCGGTGCTACAGCGCTCAAGGCGCGCTGGCGACGGTTTTGTCTTACGGTAACTTCCTGCAACTGGTGTGTGGGTGAAGTGATGGAATCGGTTTGCGACCACATTTCTGTGGACGCAAGGATTGCCAATATCAATGCTGTCTGTCTGTTCATTATCTGTCTTTTTGCTTATTCTGTCGCCTAACCCGAGAGTGCGTATCAGAATTTATGTGGCTTATGGCAGGTTTTCTGACTTGTCAGCCTGATCGCAAACGTCTTCCCGGCATAATTCTGTTGCCAGTGACCTTGAGTTTACGTCTATTAATGGCTGCTTACAGCTGCTGGACAGTTGGAGCTTTCCACTCCATTCCCTTGAGCCCCGGTATGGGGCTGACCTTAAGCGCATGCAAAGGTAAATAAAAAAATGTATATGACAAAGAAATGCATGACAACTAAGTCTTTTTTCAGAGCGTACTGGCTATTTGCATCACTTTACGTGCGTATTGTGGGTCTTGTGCATAGCCGATATTTGTTAGAAAGGCATAGTAGTCGCCGCCGGTATATTTATATTGCACATCATCCTTATATGCCTTCACGCTTTCTTCCCAATTGTTGAAGACGTAGTAGCTTCCGTCAGAAGGGTGTCGCAGTCCGAAGATGTTATGGCTTTGCACGCAAAGGACACTTGAAAAATGTCCGGTTTCCAAAATCGCCTGAGCCACCACAATCTTCTTGAACTTCACGTTGTATTTGTCGAGAACCTTGTATAAGTTGTCGACAGTAAGTTCGGCACAGTCGCCAAACGATGGAGTCCATTGAGGCGTGGCAATGGTGTCAACAGTATTGATGCTCAAGTCTGAAACAGCTTCCGGCGGGATGGCATCTATGTTTGAAGTGCTTTGAGAGTAACCTTGCAGAGCTATGAAAAAACAGAAATAAAGAATAATTATAAGTTTGTTCATATTTATATTAACGCAGTTTTCTCTCATTTATTATATGCAGTATTGTTTTTTTAGCTGTATAATCGCGAAAACGAAATGTACAATTTTTCAAAACGAAATGTGCAATTCCAGCCATTTTTTTGCGGTTTGCTTACTGATTAAAACGGCATTTGAAAGGCTTTTGAATGGTGTTTTATCACTGTTTTGAAAGCCTTTATTTTCATCAACGTATTGTAAGCGTGGAAAAGATTTGTTTCAGTGTGTAAATAATAGGCGAAACATTCTTGTTTTTCATACATTTTTTTACATTGTTCGGGCGTGCGGCTTGTGAAAGTAGCACGCCTTTTCTGTATAACTTTTATACCGATAGGCTTGCAAATGTAAAATATAATAACTAAATTTGTAACGGATAAAATAAAAGACGGAGGACGAAATATGTTTGAGACTTTCTTTATACTTATGGCGATTACCGTGATTGGGATATTTATCTGCGAGGCGTTGAAAAGTGCGGGGGAAGCCTTGACTTCTCCTCCAAAACGTTCCACAGAAACTTCCGTTCCTAAATGCAATAGTAATATCAGTCAAGCGTTTTCACCTGAAGAATCTGCAAAAGAATTAAGGGAAGAATTACGGCAAATGGAACAAGAAAGAAAACTTCGAGAACAGAAATCTTGGGAGGAGTTTCCTGAAAAATATAAAGGGGCTGTTTGCGATGAGGAAATGAAAGCTATCCTCGACTTGGCACATAAAGAAAACAAGACAAAAGAAGAAGAACTTATCTTGTTTTTCGCAAAACTGCAAGTTGAAGATCTGTACAGGAAGAAAAAGCGCAGTGGCAAGCTGAAGTGATTAAATGTATTTTTCTACCATCCATATTAGTGCTACTTTTGGCAATATAAACCAAAGGTAGCACTATTTTTATGGCAACAACCCAGACTTTTGAAACCATCATAAAGCTCAACTCGCAGGAAGCAAGGAACAACCTGGAGCAGTTGCGCAAGAAAGTGGACGACTTGAAGGCTGCTCGCGATAAGGCGATTCAGTCTAAAGCCGACAGCAGCTTTGTCAAGGATATCAACAAGGACTTGAAGGCTGCACGATCCGAACTTCGTTCTTACGAAGCCAATGTCTCCAATACGATAAAAACCGTTGAGAACCTTTCTTCCTCGTCTGTCAAGGACGTGAAGAAAGCTATGCGTGCGTTAAAGCAGGAAATGGATAAAACTACGGATCCGGAAGACTATGTAAAGCTTCAGGCACAGTGGGAGCTATGCAAACAACGTGTGGATGAGTTCTCGCGTGCCGTAGAATTGAGCGAAACAAGAGTGAAGAGTCTTGAGAACGTGATGAATAATCTCAAGAACGCTTCGCTCAACGACCTTACAGGCGCATCTAATACATTGCAAAGTCAGTTGGCAGGAATGAATCCGGAATCCACCGACTACAAGAGTAAGGCTGCAAACCTTGCAGCAGTGAGACAGCGTATCGACGAGATTAATGCCAGCCAGAAAGCTGCCAATACCACTATAGACAAGTATAATCAGGAGATACTGCAAGCCACGGCGAAGTCTTCTGATCTGAAGCGCGAGAATGAACTTATAGACCGCACGCTGAAGAATATCAGTGGCTCTACCATGCGCGACCTTGAATACTCGCTGAAGCTCGTAAATGAGCAGTTGCGCGGTACGGAGCAAGGCACGGAGGAATACGAGAAGCTTACTAAAAGCGCAAAGCAGCTGAAGACGCAAATTGCAGCCATTAACGATGAGCAGAAGGAATATTCTCGCACCTATCGCTGCTGCCACCGCTACTGCAGCCGGTCTTCTGCAGATTGCCACTATCAAGAAACAGCATCAGACGCAGGAGGCTACCGGATATTACGAGGGTGGTTTCACCGGTGGCAAGAGTTATCGCCGTGAGGCTGGCGTGGTGCACGAGGGGGAGTTCGTGGCTAACCACAACGCCGTGAACAACTCTCGCATCTTGCCGGCTCTGCAGCTTATAGACCAGGCACAGCGCGACAATACCGTGGGAAGACTTACCGAAAGTGACGTGAGTCGTGCCTTGGGGCAGAATGCCACCGTGGTGTCGGCTCCGAACATTATCGTGAACAGCAATAACGACGAACTTGCTGCCGCAATGAACGAGGCTCGCGAAGTTATCGACCGCCTGTCTGTGGTTCTTGCTTCCGGTATTCGTGCTTCCGTCTCCATAGACGGCAACGACGGAGTGGCGCATCAAATGGATTTGTTCAATAAACTTAAAGCAAGGAAATAACCATGATATACTGTACTCTCGATGGAAAGGTGGGCTATCCGTCCACCTCAGATAAAATAAAACTGACATACGAAAATCAGTATGTCAATGATTCCGGCTCTTATACTTACGATATCTCATTCCCGATGGCAATAAGCGAGAACCAAATTCTCTTTGGGAATATCCACCGCTTTGACGTGAAGAAGAAAATCAAGGCATTTGAGGAATGTCGGCTTTATGCAGACAACAGACTTGTGATAAGCGGTAAGGGAACGGTTACATCTATTTCCGATACAACAGTAAAGGTGCAAATTGTGGGTGGGAAGTCGCGAATCAAATATAACTCCAATTTCGAGAAACATTACATTGATGAATTTGACTTTCCTGCAGTAAAGCTAAACAAAGGGATTGACATAGCAAGGTATAAGGCCTTGGGACTTACGGAGATTGACCTGTCGCAGTCATGGATACATATAATGATTGACCTTACCACATGGAATTATGTAGGACAGGAAGGTGTTGCCGTACTTGATCCTGTCTATGACGAGACAAACAGTTGCTTTTCGAACTATATAGTAAGCAGAAAATATTTCTCCAACAAGTTTATTCCAGGTCTTGTTACAAACGGCTTTAAGTATCCTTCAGAAGAGTGGCTGACGCTCATGACAAACATTGCCGTACAGCCGTTTCTGATGTATGTTTTGAAGAAGGTTCTTGAATATGAGGGCTATACTATAGGGAGAATAGATATTGACAAGGAACCATGGAACAGACTTGTCATTGCAAGTGCGAGAAAGACGACAAAGATAAACGAGGCTTTGCCACACTGGACGGTTTACAAGTTTATCGACGAAGTGAGAAAACTGTTCAATGCGTCTTTTGTGTTCGACGAGGTTGAAAAGACGGTGTATATCGTCAGCACAAACGAACTGTTCAACAATGCTTTTGCAGAATATGAAGCCGTGGATGAATATTCTTGTGAATACGACGAAGACGGATTGTCGAACATTGCCACATCTAATGTTGAATACAATCTGGTGGAGTCAGAAAACAGAAACAGTATTGAATGTATTCCGCAGTCTGTTTTGAAGAAATTCCCGTTGAAGCAGCTTGATGATTCAGTGAATCTCCTTGATTATGCAGAGTCGCTTCCTAAAAAGGAAAGACAGACAACGATTTTCAGGCAGCATGGGACATATTATATATATGCAACGACTGATGACGGTTCGGGAAAGGAATATGAAACTTTAGAGCCATGCGGATTTTTCAATCCCCTAATAAGGGATATTGACAGTGGAGATTCTGTAAGTCTGAACATCTCGCCTGTTGCTTGTGCCTTGCTCCATCCGAAATCAGATCCAAGCAAGACAATGAGGTATAGCTCAAGGAATATGGCGGCATATTTTGTTTTCGTTCCGTCTTTGTCAAATGAGAAAGAAACTGCCTATGATGATATGGAACAGGATGAGAACGGGGAATACTATATAACGGTGCAGGATGCTATCGACGGCGTGGAAGACGAAACAGAAGACGAAAGCGAGGATGATGTCATGCAGGTGTTCTTTCAGGGACTTGAAGTTTCAAACATTCTAATGGGCGAACTTTCAAGCTTCAGTTATACAAATGTCTACGAAAACGAAATTACTGCCGGCAGATACCCTGTCGCATATACTGATGCAAGGGCAAACCCGTATGTTCATGCACAGGACGAGGACAATGCTCAAACTGTAGAACTGGTAGCTCTGCGGAAAGCCTAAAGCATCCCTCATCTTTTTCCATTCCAGTCTGAAGCGGTTTACGTATACCTGTTCCTCTCCTGGAGTCATGTCCTTACCGAACAGATATTCGTGCGATGGATGGTCAAACACGTGCTGCTCGATCATTTCCTTCAGTACGCAGTCGTTCAGGGCTACCGTCTGACCTTTTCTGTTTTTCGACACTTCCGGACAGACGTATACCGACTGTTCCGATATGCTTATGTCTCCGATTTTTATGTAGCGTAACTCATCGGGACGAATCAGCGTGTAGTATTCCATCAGACAGGCAAGATAGAACGGAGGGTTATATTTCGATGCCCATGCCTTTACCTTCCTGAGGTCGGCAGCAGACAACTGGTCGCGGAATTTTTCCGATTCCTTCATCATGTGTACCTGTTCCACCGGATTTGTGTCCAGATATTGTCTGTCTTTGAGCCATGTGGCAAAGGTGGAGAGCCATGTGCGGTAATTGTTACGTGTCTTCGCCGAAACATCTTTGTCGAGAATGAGATAATCAAGAAAATCCACAACGAAAATCCTGTCGAATTGATAAATATATGTTATCCGTGTCCCGCTTTCCGACAGAAAAATCTTCAGCTGATTCAGTCGGCTACGGTAGTCTATTGCCGTCTTTGTCTTCAGGATAGTCTTCTTCTCGGCAATGTCAATATACTCCTCGTAATGAGCTATAACGGCATCAAACTTTGTGTACTGACGTGTCTTCTTTGCCTTTGTCCACGGGTTCCACCCAGCCTTCAACTTCTCATACAGGTTGTGCATGAGAATGAACGCCATCTCTTCGCGAAGCTTGTGTGTGCGGTATCTGTCGAGCATGTATTTCTTTCTGCGCATACCGTCAATTGACGGGTCGTAGGCGAAGAAATCAACATACCACTTCTTACCCTTGTGGAGTTTTGGAAGGGTAAACTCTACTATTATTTTAGTAGTAAGAAAATCTTTTTCTGAAATGTACATTTTTTTACATTGTTCGGGCTATGCCAACCAATGCAACCATATTCATACTATAAAATTGTGTCCCGTTTCTGTCCCAGTCATATTACGGGAAATGCTCGGAATCTTCATAAACAAAAGACTTCCGAGCATTTTAGTTGCGGAGGCAGGATTTAAAAGCACTCTACCACAATGCGTAACTTGTTGATTATCAATAGCCAAATTTTTCAGCTTTCCTTTTTCCCGTGTCAAGGTTGGCGCAGAACTGGCGCAAGACACAACATCCTAAATCATTGATTATAAATGGCTTATATTACATTATTTAACTATTTTAAGATTTATAAGGTTATATTGAGCATATAGTTCCTCAATGTGTTGAGGAGTTTTAAGCACAGTTGAACCTATATATGTTGTTAAATAACAGAACTTCACTGCTATTCTTTGCAGAAATGTCACAAGTACAAATTGTTTTTGAAACACTATAAGCGAAATTGTGCTCGTTTCGTTGTAGCACTATGTAGCTTACTTGATATTCAGTATATTACATATCTTTCATGTCACAAATAAAGTGTAGCCTACTTGTAGCGTCTTGTAGCACGATGTAGCGTTATATCCTATTATTGGTACAAAGTTAGTATAAAACCATTAGAATAAAGATAGTTTCCTTGGGTTTAACAACAAGTATAATTTACGCATGACGCATAAAAATTTATATTGTGTGAAACGAACTTACACATGTATGAGCTACATTTGCACCAGAATTATATTATATGATTGTGGATAAATCTGTTTCACCATATAAATTCTGGCACATATGAAAAATAAACCTTATTTGAGAAGCATCTTGGGAGGCTCGGACTTCAGAAGTCTTTCCCTCATAGAGAAAATCAGATATATTAATATTGTGTTATTATGCTTATGCAAACGTCATGTAAACCTCATTATGAGAGACAAGTTGGATTTTAACTACTCAAAAAACAGAGAAAAATGAAGAAGTACATATTTTTAGATTTCGATGGAGTAATCAATACTCAAAATGATAAGTTTGATAAAAACGCTATAGCTAATTTACGCCGCTTGTTAGAAAGAACTGATGCTAAGGTCGTAATTTCTTCCACTTGGCGATTGCAAGGCATGGAGTACATACAGCAATTATGGCTGGAATACCACTTGCCTGGTGAAGTTATAGGTTTGACACCTTCTTGCAATTCCATTAACTTTAGCGATATAGATGGGCTGGATGAATGGCAAGGCTTACATGGGTGTAAAGGCTTGGAGATTGCTGAATGGTTAAGATTGAACGCCAAAGAGTCTTATCAATATATAATTCTTGATGACGAGGAAGATTTCCTGTTTTCTCAACGAGAACATCTTGTAAAAGTTGAAGGCAGCAAAGGTCTTGATAAGGCTGATGTGAGAGTAGCAATTCAAATATTAAATACCAAAGAGATCAGTCAAATGAAACGTTGGTTTTATAATGCCATAAAATTTATTGCGGTCTATATCCTTATGGTGATGCTTTTCATGGCTTATTTTTACTGGTATCCAGAAAAAGAGATAATCAACATGAATCGTCGTGCCCTTATGTACCAAGAGTGTTTGCGTAGTCATTTTCATTGACAAAAATGACAACGTCTACAATAATATAGATGGAATTTCGTTTCTATGGTAAACAATTATAGTTTGTAATGTGATGAATAATATAATCAATATTCTAAACCAAGTTAGAATTATTTCACAAAAAATAAAAGAACAAAGACAAGAGAATTTTGAGCGTGGTGAAAATTTTAATATTTTCAATGATTTAGGCTTTATGTCCGATGAAGTCCATCTACACTCTATGTTTTTGGCAAACCTGCTGAGTCCAAAAGGAAGTCACGGGCAAAGAGGAAAATTCCTTGAGGCATTTTTGAAAATGCTACAAAAATCGTTTCCTGCAATATCTGCAGATAGTTTAGAGTTAGACACGGCTATCGCTTCTGTAGAAGTAGAGAAATATATAGGTAGGCAAACTGATAGTGAAGGTGACAGAATAGATATTTATCTTTCTGATGGCAAGCATAGTATTATCATAGAAAATAAAATCTATGCTGGTGACCAATATCATCAGATGCTGAGATACTGGAATTATGGATTGGCACAAAAAGGAGACGATACAGGGAAATCATTTGTGTTGATTTACTTGACATTGGATGGTTGTTCTCCTTCAGAAGAATCATTGGGTGAAGATTTAAATGAAAATGATATAGTTTACTTATCCTATAAGAGTGATATTAGAGGATGGCTTGAGCGTTGCGTGGAGTTGGCTTCAAGAACACCGCTCGTGAGAGAAACTATCAATCAATACATTAGTACTATTGACATATTAACAAATAATGTTATGGAAGATAATAAGGAACTATTAGATATTTTAAGCAAAGAAGAAAATCTCGATGTTGTTTATGATATTGCAAACAATAAAAATATAGTTATAAACAGAATTATAAACGAAGTGTTTATTCCTAAATTAAGGGATTTAGCTGAAAGCAAAGGGTTGACTTTGGGAGATGATTGTACAAAGAATTGGTTTGAAACATCATATGAAGGCCTCTCATTTTATAATCCCCAATGGAAGTATCTTAAACTTGCTTTTGAATTTGAAGGCAAAGGTTTGAAAGATTTAATCTTTGGCATTTGAACAAAAGATGGAGTCAAGCGTGAAGATGTAAAAGATTGGGAAGACATCCAAAAAGATTATTCTATTCCAAGGAGAGCTATCAATAATACATGTTGGATTTTTAAAGATTTTAAAGGAAATAAATGTTGGGATAATGCCTCGGGGATAAAAGACTTACTGAACGGTAAAACTTTAGATAATTTCTCGCAAATGTTCGATGAAGCTATAGATTGTGTCAAGGGACTGGATATTTAGTCCCTTGACAAAAGAACTTTAATGGTTGCCTTTCAAAGATACTTACTTGCAAGATTTTTTATTCTCTCCTTCACCTCTTCCCTAAGCCATAGAGGTTCCAGAACTTCTATTGTGTCCATGTTGGAGAAAATCTCTTGTTCAAAATCGAACTCAGGCTTGAGGTGATACTCAAAGATAGAGTATTCATCTGTACGCTTTGTCTCCTTTTGAGAGTCATGGAGGGGGAGGTTGCGGATATAGTTACTTTGGAAGGCATCCACCTTGAGCACAACCTTCTGAACCTCAGAATCCTTGTTGTTGATGATGCCAAAGCAATCTTTGAAGTAATCAGCGGGTTCCAAATCCTTTGGCATCTTGAACACTTTGTCTGAGATAATTACATTCTCCATGCGGTCAAGCGCATAGCAACGGATATCGTGTGTGCCAGGACTATAGGCTACAACATACCAACGTTTCTTGAAGGCTTTCACGAAATAAGGATGGATGTCAAACTCATGATATTCCTCGGTGTTGTAGCTATAGTAAGAGATGAAGATGACGTGGTTGTCACGCATCGCCTTGATGATGTCCTCCAGGAAGTTTCTGCCCGATGGCATGTCTTCCAGGAGCACTCGCTCCTTTAACTTGCGGCTGTTGCCTACCATGGCGTTGAGCGAAAAGGCGTTGAGCAACCAGTTTCTGGCGCTTCCTTCCTCGAAGCAGTCGCCATACTCTATGTGATAGCGGAATCCGCTGCCACATTCAATGGTAATCTCAAACAGTTCCTCGATGGCATGGAGATTGTTGATGAAAGTACGTCGAGAGAGTTCCATTCCCTCACTGAGGTCAGAGTCCAACCATCTGCTTTGTATTTCCTTCAAGGTGATGCCACCCCTGTTCCTTGCTCGATGGATAGTCTCTACGAGCCAGATATATTTGTTCAATTGATTAATAGCCATATTCGATTCTTTTAAATTCTGGCACAAAGGTAACGAAAAGTGGGAAAAACAGTTGCACAGGTTATAAAAAATCTAAAGTGTGACACTATTTTTCTTATGTTCAGACTAACTTAGCACTAAAAATGTAAAGTAAATGAAATTATGGAACAAACAAAATATGGACTATCTGTAAAGCGCCGTATTTATTCCTTTCCAATGAAAGGAGAGAGCAGGGCAGAGGCAATCTGCCAATCTTTTAAGCAATACACTCTGGTGGATTGGACTAAATGTAATAAGGTGTCTATGCGAATAGTCACCTCAGTAAAAATATCCTTTACTGATGGGAGAACTGACTCAACTGATGTCTGTGTCACAATCATTTATGGACACAACAAAGGGGAATCTTGTACAGGATACATTGGGCACAAATGAAGAACAACTATTGTTAATCATTCAAGCATATGAAGATGAATCAATGGGTTGACTTTGACACAGGTGATGAAGCTCAAAGTGAGTATGTTTTTTCCTATATGGGAAAGACATATAGCATAGAGCTCAGTTTGAGTGTTGGTTTTGGTGATGTATGGTTTGCGAATTTGTACTCAGTGACAGGTGAAAAGAAACAAAAATGTGTATCAACTATCAAAATTCCAATTTGTGATTTTGATGGACTCTCATGGTTGAAACAATACTTGGAGAAACGAATGTATATGCTCTTGCTAGAGCTTAAAAATGAAGTCACATCCATCAGCTTTGAGCCAAACGACATTGCTGGCCTACCCATATCTTCAGACGATAAAATCAAACTGCTTGACCTGTTGCATGGATTATGGTTTGATGTTTATAAAGTTTGCAAGGAAAAATAAGAAAACAGGTTTCGTATCACTTAAACAATGAAATAAAAATGTCAGAAACTACGTATTACAAATACATAAGCAATGGTGAACATTATACCGATGTCATCGCCAAGATAGCGAATGTGAAGCATCATCTTTGGATAGGGACTGCAGACATCAAGGACTTGTATGTAAAAAGCGGTTCCATCACCGTACCATTCCTCAAAGTCATTTCTCGATTAATTGAGCGTGGAGTGGAGGTTCGGTTAATCCATGCCAAGGAACCAGGCCCTAACTTTCGCAAGGACTTTGACGAATATCCGATTCTTGCCAAACGTTTGGAGAGGGTCTTGTGCCCAAGGGTACATTTCAAGATGGTCATCTTTGACTTGGAGACGGTCTATATTGGGTCTGCCAACCTTACAGGTGCAGGCATTGGCATGAAGGGAGAGACAAATAGAAATTTCGAGGCTGGTGTCCTAACCAATGACCCTTCTTTCGTGGAGCAAGCCATCAACCAGTTTGACTTTGTATGGAATGGAAGCCATTGCAAAAAATGCGGACGGAAAAGATTCTGCCCAGATTCGCCATTGAAGTATTAATTTATAAGATTAGGTTTATGCTATTCAACTATAAGGAACATCGGATTTTTGCCTTCTCAGACACCCATGGGATGCACAATCGACTTCATATTCCAGGAGAAGCTGACATCCTGCTTTGTGCAGGCGATGTAGTGTCTGGCTTTGGCAAGGATGGCATGGATGACTTCTTTTCCTGGTTGTTAAGCCATCCTGCCAAACTTTATATTTTTGTGGCTGGCAATCATGAGTTGCTCTTAGAGGATAGACCGGAGCAAGCCAAACTACTGCTGCCAAGGGAGATAGTCTTCCTCCATGATACTTGCTACGAGTTTGATGGAATTAAGTTTGGCAATATCTCTATGAGGAGTTTGCAAAATAAGAGCTTAAACGTCCACCTTGCTACCAATATAGATTTTCTGATTACCCATATTCCACCAGAGGGAATCCTTGATGATGGTAGGGGAAGTTTACCTTTATTGATGGAAGTATATCAGCGCCATCCCCATTTCCATATCTTTGGGCATGCTCATTCTTGTGGAAACAAAAGCAAGGGTGGTGTCTATACAGAGTATTATAATGTCTCACAGTTCGATGACCTCCGAAAATAAGAAATGAGTTTGGTCTATCAATGACTGGGCTCATTTCTTATCAAGTCATTTCACAATTAGTAAATACAGTTCTTCTTTTAAATTCTCATCATACGATTGATACCACATATCGCCATTTCCACCAAGTCCGATAATGATTTCTTTTAACTTATTCTTTTCATCGGCAGACAACGGATGTTTAGAAGAAGTTCTAGTAAGGATTAAGGAACCGTTCCAACCCGAAATAGGAAGCTTGAACATCTCTATCAATTCTTTGATGTAATCCATTCTCTTTATTTTGCCAAAAGCAAAGCTGACATACTCTATTTCGGATATGTATGATTTGTTATATAACCATTTAAAATCTTTTTCATTCAATCCTTGACAGTTGTTGTGGCAAAGTTTTCTGATTAAGAATTTGGTCTTACATATTTGTTTGTATCGAGCATAGATGTTGTGAACTCTATTAAATAAGCATAGCTTCAGAAGGGCAATGTATCGACAGTGTTCCTTCCGAATCATTTTATAAAGACCTTTTTCTGAGCATTCTGCAGGAACGCACCCTTTTGGTAATAAATATTTTGTAAGTTGGTCATTTACAAAAGTTGCCAGCTTGTAAACTTTAGTCTTCTGTCTAATGTCAAAACTATGAAAGGGTTCCAACACTCTTTTAAGATTGTGCCTGATAATAGCTTCTAATATGCCTGCGGCTATATTGGACATATAAGGTTGTTCCTCTTTGGTCCTGATTATAACACTGTATTTTCCAATGTTTTCCAAAGAGTCATTTTGGAATTCTTCAGGCATGATAATCTTCACGCCCAAAGTGTCCAAGGAACCGTCAACTTTTTGGACTATCACGTGAGTATGCTCAGAAATACCAGTCTGATGGCAAACTCGGTCATAAGTCATTTTAAGGAATGGGGTAAAGTTGGCCCCCATTCCATAAACATCCCATAAGATTTCTTCAATCTCATTGAAAGATACGTTTCCTAAACATTCAGCTATTGTCATACCTTCATATATTTACGAAAAATCCACTAACAGTAAATTTTACCAAAACTCTATTATTTGTTCTGCGTCAGGCACATCCTGCGTGTCTGTCCGCAATGACGAGCGGCGCTGTTCAGGACCCATCGAATGCCTGATGCACACGTTTCGCGCTTCCACCTCGCCAGCCTGTCTCAAATATCGCCTTCTGCCTTGTGACAGGTTTCCACCACGGGCAAAATCCTCTTCCTCTTGTATAAGATTCTGCACCTCGTGCAGCAACACACCTTCGGTCTGGTATTTGAACGGAGAATTGAGTGTGCCCATGCAAATCATCATACCATACCTTTCGGGGTCGAAATATCCTGCATACTTCTTCATATGGGTATATTTTGCGAACAGACGGAGTCTTCCGAAAGCAGGATAGGCCGTAAGCAATGTGACGTCGTGCATGCACAGACGTATGTTGATGGGTTCGCCAAAATGGCGTTTCATATGGTCTTCTATTTCGGTTGTCTTGTGGAAAGGGTCTGCCACTTCATACCGCCATTTGCCGTCTACACCCATTTTCCAACCTGTCTGTTGTTTTATCATGCGCATATCCGTGCTGCAGCGAAGCAGTCGGACAGCCATTTTTTTTGCCTCGACAAGACCTAACGAAGCATTGCTGTCGTCAAGTCTTTTTGCACCTATAATACCTATATAGCTCATATTACCACTTGTCTGGTGAATTGATAATGTCTGTTTTGTCTTCAAGATAGTCTTCTATGCATTTCTTTATGCCATCCAGTGTAGCCGAGCAGGGCATGGCATCAAGGAAAGCCTGCGCCGCAGACTTTTCGGGCGACATGAACATCATCTCGTCTTCGAACCTTGCAAAGTAGAGTCCGTTGGTGTCAAGATACTCGCTGTCGAGAATGTCTTGCAGCAGAGTCTTCACATTTTGGGCAAGCCCTACGGCAAATGCCTTGTTCCCAATCACCCGCTGCAAATCACGGCACACCTCGCGCTGTTTAACAAGCGAGGGCTGCACCTCTTGCTGTTGACTGATTTTTGCTGTGGAAAGTCGGTAATAGTCTTTCCATTTCATGTAGCATCGCCGCAGGGCGTCTATTGTGCTGCGTTGTATATGGGGCAGGGGCAACCCTTCAAGTGCCATTGTTTCTTTTGCGAGGAGATAGCGTTCGGAATGTCTGAACACAGGTTCCCCCTTCTTCTCCTCTGCAACTTTTGGCGCAGATATGCGCAACATGAGGCTCTCCCTTATTGGAGGCATGGGTACTTCGTCCGTATTTTTCCAGTCAAGAACATCCCAGGGCTCGTTGTCATCGCGTTCGGAGCGTGACTCGTATTCCTTCACATCGCCATAAGTTATCTGGTCGCGAGGCACGACAATCACGGCATCCATTTGGGCAAGCGTCTGTATGATGGTCTGCAATTGCTCCGACTCAAAAGGCAACTGTTCAGTATGATAGTGCATAAGCGTCTTACGCTTTTTCTTGTTTGGCTTTTCTTTGTATCCCTTTTCCTTATCGTATATCGAGCTTATCGGACTGCCAAAGAACAGAGAGCGTATGCCGTCAAACCGCTTGTCCTTTTCAAAATCCTTTGAGTGCTTGTCGTTCACGCTTACCACATACACCGGACCACTGTATGGCATCAGCGAGAAGTTCACGCCCAAGCCGGCTATCGTATAACATGTGTTAGCATTAGTGGCATATTTGAAACCCTCGTGCAGGGGTATAGAAACTGTGTTCAACGTTTTTCTTATCTTCGACTCGTCCATCGGCAATAGTAGTCCTGTCTGCGTTTGAGCCTTGCCACCTTTCTTTTTCTTCAGTGAGAAAGATATGAAGCGGGGCTTCAGTTCTGCGATGGCAGGGTGAACGTATGCTCCGAGGATGTTGCCGGTGATGATCTTGCGCTCTACAGTTTTGTTGTTGTAGAGGGCAATCTCCTTGTTCCAAACGCTTGCACTCGGCAGCCAAGCACTTTGATATAAAATATCACAAAGACGCTTGTAATTGCTCCAACTGCTATTATGAACCAAATTGATGCGGATTTCCGTGTGTACAGCTGTCAATGCAAATACAAGCTCCACTTTACTGGGAAGGAATCTGGATCGTTCATCTTTACCAAATCGTATGTCTGTCAATACGCTTATAATTCCATTTTGTGGCATTACCTCGCCCTCAACATTCTCAGTGATGACGTATCCGTTTCCTATTTCTGCTCTTGACAAGACCTTGACAAGCCTTTTCCGTTCTTCTTCGTATTTTTTCATCTCTTGTTTTTTTGCGTCAAGCAGGTGGTTGTACTCGTTAGAGAACGAAACCAGTTTTTGCATGATTCGCTTGGCACGCTTCTGCTCCTTCACATCCTCAAATTCTGTTGAACTCCATTTGTCAACAAGCGTGCAGGCTTTTTGCAACCATGTATTTGCCTGTTTCTCATCACCGCAATATGTTGTCAATACGCAGCTTGCTCCGTCATGCAGCATTTGGCTGCGTGCTTTAAAGCGACGGTCAACCTCCTTTTTGCGGTATGCATAATAATCTTTCACCTGTTTCTGTAAAGCAGGGTTCTCCTTATATGGATTTCCGTAAACAGCCTTGGCTTTCCTACAAAGTTCAGTCAATGTTTCATAGCTATACGGAAATGTCTTTTGCTTGCATTTATATGTCGTCAGATAGGAGCACCCGCCGAGCCTTGTCTTCGCCTTGGCCGTAGTAAAAAGTTCTTCCCTGACAAAGTCGGCCTCGAAGTCACGGAATTCGCGTTCCAAGTCCCATTGGTTTATTCGGCGAAGTTCAGCCTCAAGTGTCGTGTAGCCCGATATCAAGTCATCTACGATGCTCTGTTGTGCCGCAACGCTTAGCATGGCACTCCGTGCGAGCAGCCGGCTTGCAGTTATATTGCGTGTAAGGTTGAGGACCACTGCTTGTTCTGGGTGTTCAGACAAATACTTTTTTGCCACCTCATTGCCATACTTGTTGTCAATGTCCACAAAGTCGGCTTGTTCACGGTCTTGGTCTTGCCATGCGGCAGTGTTGGCACTCAGCGACCGCAATTTCGCCCGGAGCATCATATTGAGGCGCTTCTCCGATGGTATGGCCGTGATGATGTACTCATACAATGGTGGCAAGTCGACACGTTGTCCGGTTCGGTTGATGCGGCCACGCTTCTGCAAGTCGATGTTCACATCAAGGTCGTTTTGCACGATGAGCATCTTGCGTTGGCGCACTTGGTCTTCAGGCACCTCAGCGGTGGAAATGGCGTGCGCACTTGCACCTATAGCTCCACAGGCATTGATGAGAATAACGTCTAACTTGTTGTTTTGGAAATCATTGAAGATGAGATTAGAGTGACGCTTCTTTCTTGACACGATGACAGCGTTGATGAAGTCGTCATCGCCCTCAGGCGAGAGATAATCCAGTTGGTGTGCTCGCCCCGTACATTCCTCAAAACGGATGTTTAGGTATTCACCATTGGGCGCAACAAACTTCTCGGCAGTTATCAGCTGCCGTATTACGTCGATAGGCGACACGGGGAGATGAAACACCTCTTCGGTTATGTCTTGCTTAATACTTGTGTAGTAGGCGCTTATCTCTTTGGCTTCTGCCTTCAATGACTTTTCTTCCCATTCTTCTACCATTTCAAAAACAGGTCGATTGGCACTGTTGGTAGAGCCGCTTCCACAAACCGTCTTTTCCAACAAACGCAACAACAACGCAGAGATGTCGCCACGAACTGATCCGTCTTCGTTCACTGTCACGTCCTGTACGATACTCTCAAGCGTGTCGCTCATACCAATCACCACACTTCTTCCTTGCCTTACATTCTCAATGGCGGCTTGTGCTACCTTTTTCGCTTTCAAGGAAAGTAACAACACTTTGTTGATATAGAAAAGTTGTGCTCTTGTAGGATAGCAGTTGAAGGGTAGAAGCACTTTGTACATAAGGGCATGATTAACCATTGTGCGAACCATTGTAGAGAGTTTTACTATTTCACGGAAGAAGAACATCACCTTGTCAAACTGCTCGCCATGTATGTCGAGGTCTTCATCAAGATATGTATAGACTGGAGTAGGCAAACTCTCGCCAGTGTGCTCGCGCCTGATCATTTGCCCTTCGGCAGCCAAACAAGACGAAACGTATTCTTGCATGGGCACTCCACCACAATGCAAGGCATCCTTGAGCGTATTTTCGGTAGCCAAGGCACTCAGGGTCGTGCGTCTCATGAAGGTGAGCAGACATTCAGGGCGCTTGGCAAAGGTGGCAGAAAGGAATACACATTGCGTCTGAGGCATTTCCTCAAGAATCATGTTTATGCCTTGTGTGATAACCGATGCTTTGCCAGCGTTCACTCCGCTGCTTTTGTGGGCTTCGTCGAAGATGAACAGCACACGATGTTGCTCGCACAACGCCATGAGGAAGTTGAGACGTGTCATGTCTCGTTTGGCATCTTTCAGTTGGGAGTAAGTAATCATGAGATAGTCGAAGGCATCCTGCGGCAGTTCACCTTTTATGAATATTTCTTGAAGGACAGATTTCTTGGGAGCTTTGTACACCACCTCATACTGTTTCTGTTAGAGCGCCATGCGCTCTGCCTCATACTTTTCGTTATCTTCTTCGTCTGCGGGAGTCCATATCTCGTCGGGCGTACAT
The DNA here is from genome assembly GCA_002314055.1 of Prevotella sp. UBA1104. Taxonomy (GTDB): domain Bacteria; phylum Bacteroidota; class Bacteroidia; order Bacteroidales; family Bacteroidaceae; genus Prevotella. The sequence continues at coordinate 36,193 of DCBP01000056.1, read as the reverse complement.
GTCGCTTTC
>DCBP01000056.1:24019-36073 GCA_002314055.1 Prevotella sp. UBA1104 | reverse complement strand
GTGCCTCCTTAATGCCAAGCGCTTTACAGTCGCGGTACATATCGCTGAACAGGGTGTATCGGTCGGTGAAGAATATCGGCAGATAACCAGACAACAGTCCATAGCGAATCATGGCAGCAGCCTGTCGGCCTTTGCCTATACCCGTTTGGTCGCCTATGACTACCGACTGTCCGCGTTTCTCTATATTGTAAATGGCCAATGCAACGCCATCGATTTGCTCGGCGGCCAATGCTTCTCTCAGTTCCTCATGGCTCATGTGCAGTCTGTTTGATACATATCCTCCGACATCGCCCCCAAGCGCTTCGTTTAGTTTACTTAATGCCCTTGTCGTGTATTCAGCAAGCTGTTTCGGAATGACGGATTCCAATGTCTTCGCATCTTTTACAGCGCTTTCATATTTTGTAGATTTTTCCATAACTGTATCTTTAACGTCTGTGGCAAAAGTATTATGAAGGTGTGCCAATTATTAGCACAGGTTGAAAAAACTTTTGTTTTTGTGAGTTTTATAAAAAACATTTAACCTGTATTGATAATTGGGTCAGCATGTCAATATCTTTGCCGGCAAATAACGATAAAAACATGAGATATGACATTGTACGAATTGTTAAACAAGGTATCGTTTGACGAGATTGCGCCATTCTTGTCGAAAGGCTATGCAGAAGGAAGGTCTTTGGCTTGGTTCAAGATGCACTATGACTACCTGTGCCATCTTGTTCCGTTACCAAAAAGCGAAAAGGATTATAAAATAACAGTAGATATAGTCCCTCAGACTGGTTCTGACACAGATGAATCAAGAATTACAGTTTCAGCATGGTTGGATGGCAACCCTTGGGAAGATTCTCTTGGTAGAGAAATTATCATTGAAGACTTTGATAATTCACGTATAGCAAAAACAGAAGCAATTATAGGAAAAAAAGTGGTAGTGCCCAATAGCGCAGATATCTCCTTAGCAGAGATTGCCGCATGCTGTATATGGGAGACATCATTTTATGCATTTCTTCCTCATGATTGGGAAAGCTTAGGTATGCGCCTGCATCTGTCTTGTTATGATGAGGCTAAAGTATTCAGACATTGTATAGAGAAGTACGGCAAATTCATTCCTTCGAGAAAAGAAATGATGAATATCCGCTCATTTCACAATAAGATAAGGCGTGAAATGAAGTTCTATCACAGTCGTCGTTATTCCAAGTTCGATAGCAAGTTTTTGGGATGTGAAAAGCGTAAACGCCGTATGTGGAAGCGTTGGGAGATTAACGAGGAATACAAAAAGCGGATTGTCAATACTGCTGAATTTATTGACGATTTGCACGAAAGAGGAATAAACCTTAGTGAGCCTCCAACGACAGAACAACTTAGCGTGCTGTTCCACTCCCAAGCGTGCTGGATTGGCTGTTGGCATACTTGTGCATTTGACGCAAGCAGAAGATGTGATTATTTAAAGGAACTAATAGAAAAATATGATTTAGCGAAGGGTCTCAACCAAAACAATAGTATAATAAGTATAAGTACCTCGCCCAAGCATCCTCTCCAGTCACGAGAACTTGAAACCTTGCATCATTTGTTGTCCATAAGCGTCAACAAACCGCAATTTTGCATGAAGGCAGATGATGCACTTGAAGATGACTTGCGGATAGATTTCGCATTTTACAGTATGTAATTTAATGTAACGATAAAAAAATAACGATGAACAAGAAAATATATTTTGCAGGGTCTATACGTGGAGGAAGGGTTGATGCTGCCTTGTATAAGAGATTGATAGACCACATGAAAAGAACAGACACCGTATTGACCGAGCACATTGGCAAGTCGAACATGAGTCTTAAAGCCCAGACAAAGGCTATCGACACTCATATATACGAGCGGGATACCGGATGGCTTCGAGAGTGCGACATGGTGATAGCCGAATGTACATGTCCATCGCTTGGCGTTGGCTATGAACTTGGTTATGCCGAAGCAAACGGCACCCCAGTGTTTGTTTTCTACAACAAGAGCAAGGCTAATCTTTCGGCTATGCTGAACGGCAATGCGCACTTCACGATTGTTCCGTATGAGACGGAGGTGGAATGTTTCAGCCGACTGGAGGATATTTTGCAGCAGAACTGACAATGTAAAAAATATCTGATATGACATATTACGAATTACTTCTCAAAGTGTCGTTTGACGAGATTGCGCCATTCTTATCGAAAAGTTATACTGAAGGCAAACCTTTGGCTCCGTTCAAGATGCACTACGACTATTTGCACCATCTTGTTCCTCAACAAAACGAACATAATGATAAAATCATAGTGTATCTTATTCCATCTGCCGCTGACAGTCCAAGAATTACTATTGCCGCATTTTTGGAGGAAAACCCTTGGGAAGAGTCTTTGGGCAGGGAAGTGGTTGTGGAAGATAATGCGGACATCCCTTTGGCTGAAATTGCCGCATGCTGTATATATACGTCATCCTTGTTAGCCTTCCTTCCCAACTGGAATGATATGTGGCGGCACTTGCCATTGTATTGTTACGATACGGAATATGGTACAGGCAAAGTCTTCAAGCATTGTAAGGAAACATACAGCAAACTTATTCCATCGAAAAAGGAGATGATGAATATCCGTTCCTTTCGTAATGCCATAAGGAGCGAAATGGAGCAACACCGTATTCGTCATAATTTCAATCAGTACAAATATTTATCCAATAACATGTTTTGGAGGAGATGGAAACGGTTGACGATTAACAAGGAATATAAGTGGCGAATAATCATGAACGCTGAGTTTATAGATGATTTGTATGAACGGGGCAAAAATCTTACTGAACCTCCAACAGTAGAACAACTCAGTGGGCTGTTCTGCGCCAATGAGTGCTGGATAGACTGCTGGCAAACATGTGCATTTGATGCAGGCGAAAGTTGTGCGTACCTGAAGGAACTGATAGATAAATACGATTTAGCAAAAGCCCTCAACCAACAACAAAACAGTATAATATGTATAAGCACTTCGCCCAAGCATTCTCTTCAGCCAAAGGAGATGGCGACATTGCGCCAAGTGCTGTCCATAAGTGTCAGTGAGCCACTGTTTTGCTTGAAAGCAGATAATGCTCTTGAGGAGGACTTGCGGATAGATTTCGCTTTTTACAGTATGTAATTTAAGGATAAGGTTAAGCGATATTTAAATAAAGATTAAGTATGACAGCACAGGAAATATTCGGATTGCCAGCTATCGATTTTATCGAAGCTGAAATATGTGATCTATATTGGCAGTATGAGCAGCATTGCTATTACAACAAGGCTGAGAAAGAGGCAATTAAGCAACTGCTTGCCGTGCGTAAGCGATTGCTCGACAAGGAGTTTGTCATGGATGACCATTATAAGCAGTTGCTAAATGACTTTAACAAAGCCATGACGAAGCAGTTATTGCAAATGCGCTTTGCCGTCATCTCTGCCTATAATGCAGTGAAGAAGACGGCAGCTGACCATGACGTTACTGCCATAGGCAAGTGCTTCATGGCATATCAGTTTTCTCCTTTACATCCCAAACAGTCAGAATACGAAAAAGAGATTTGGAACATCTTGTGTGGCGTATATGATGATTTTGTGCCGTTATACCAAGATGGGGTGATAAATGGAGGTTGGACTTATAGTGGAGGCAAACTGGAATCGGAAAATAATATGCTCTACTTGAGCGAGAATACCGACAACTGGAATGAAGGTTTGAACCCAGAGCTGACTTCCGACATGCATCTCATATATCCATTCCACAACCTCTATGAACATACATGCTTCTCAATCTTTGACCTTTTATGGGTTCGCGATTTTAATGTGGAAATCTCCGTGGAATATGATTATGCCACATATAAGGAATAATTTTGATTTTTTAACGGGGAGGGTAACGCGATACGTATTTTTTTTTTATAAATTTGTAAAAAGGGAGTCTAATATTAACAATTAAACAATAGTAACTATGACAACATCAGACAAACAGTTTGATTCGCAGTTTGATAAAGTGCCGAATCTCAAACACTATCCGTGGATAGGCTGTGACTATGCTTCAGCACCGAAGCGTGTGCTCATCATGGGCGACTCGCATTATACCGTGAACAAAGATGGAGAATTCTGTCAGGAGGAATATGACAGATGCGCTTCTGACAAAGAGTACACAAGGGAAATCATCAACTGTGCGATAGAAAAAGGAGGTTGGAATTTCCACACTAACCTTCAGAAGACATTCTTGGACGAAAGCAATATGGATGTTGAGGCTTTTTGGAATAAAGTGGCTTCATACAATTTCATTCAGGAGCCAATGAAGGGTATTCATGTAGTCCCGTCTCTATCAGATTACGAAACCGCATGGAAGTGCTTTGCTGAAGTCGTGCAGATTATAAAACCTGATGTCTGCATCTTCGTTGGTCTGAGAAACGACAATGGCATGGATGCCCTTGACGAAAAGGACGTGAGATATTCTATCCAGACACTGGATAGCAAAATAAACAATTCATATCCAAAGAGAGGTGAGCTGCAATTTGCTGACGGATACAAACTGCCGTTTTATATGATTCATCACACGGCACAATATTATAGCCCTCAACTTTGGCATGACTTCTTAAACAAGGAAATACCCGAAGTAGTCAGCTTCTTGGGAAAATAAACATTGGTGACGTATGACAACATTGGAAAAGTACATTTGGTTGGTCAACGCTCTGTATCGTGCTGGCAACCGCGGACTGTCGCTGAAGGAACTCAGCGACAAGTGGGAGCGTGACGAAAGCATAAGCTATGGCGAACCTCTTCCGCGTCAGACCTTCAACCGTTGGAAAGACAATATTTTCATGTCGCTTGGGGTGAATATCGACTGCCGACTAAAGGGTGGCTATCGTTACTACATCTCCAATCCCGAGAGTCTTGCCAATGGCGAGCTGTTGCGTTGGCTGCTCGATACCTATTCTACAGCTAACACGTTGTCGCAAAGCACGTCGCTCAAAGACCGCATCCTTGTAGAGGAGATTCCGTCGAGCCGCCATTTCCTTACGGATATAGTTGATGCCATGAAGGGCAACAACGTCATAATGGCTACTTATCGGAATTTCCACTACAAGAACTCCTATACATTCCCCATTGCGCCATACTGTCTGAAAATGTTCCAGAAGCGTTGGTACGTGCTGGCGCTCAGCATCAACGAAGACAGGTTGCGCATCTATGGACTTGACAGGTTTGAGAATATAGAAATAACAAAAGAACATTTCAAGTTCCCTTGCGACTTCAATGCCAAAGACTATTTCTCCAGCTTCTTCGGCGTAGTAATAGACGAGGAGATACCCTTGCAACGAATTGTTGTTCGTGCCTTTGGTGCACACCAGCACTACATGCGTTCTCTTCCATTGCATTTCTCACAGAAAGAACTTTATTCTTGCAACGACTATGCCGACTTCGAACTTACGCTTCGTCCCACCTACGATTTCATAATGGAGTTGCAGAGTTGTGGAACGATGATAGAAGTATTGGAACCGAAGTCGTTGCGACAAACGATGAAAGAACGTATTGAGGAGTCTGATGAACTCTATAATAAATGACAGGAAAGATGAACTTCCTTGATTTTACGGAATGCGGAACATTGAATCTTGTAAAGTGGTGTAAACGAAAAAAACGTAATGCATATTGCATTACGTTTTATTAGTTGCGGAGGCAGGACTCGAACGTGCGACCTCCAGGTTATGAGCCTGGCGAGCTACCAACTGCTCCACTCCGCGATGTTTAACCATTGAAGGCAACTCATTTCCGAATTGCGAGTGCAAAGGTATGAAGATTTGTTTAAACGGCAAAATTATTAAAGCGTTTTTTTTAGACTTTATATAATTTTTGATATATGTCAAGCGAAACACTTGATTTTATGGTTAAAATATAAAAAATGTAAGTAAGATAAATGGGAATTTATTAATTTTGCAAGATAATATATTATTATAAGGAATTATAAACATTAACAACAATACAACTTAATGAAACAGTTTAGATTAGTTGACAATATACTGGGATGGCTGGCGTTCCTTATCGCTGCCTTTGTATATTGCAGCACTATCGAGCCGACAGCCAGTTTCTGGGACTGTCCGGAGTTTATCACTACGGGGTATAAATTAGAAGTAGGCCACCCGCCTGGCGCACCGTTCTTTATGCTCACGGCAAACCTCTTCTCTCATTTTGCCAGCGACCCTTCGCAGGTGGCAAGAATGGTAAATACGATGAGTGCCCTGCTGAGTGCCACGTGTATCATGTTCCTGTTTTGGACCATCACCCATCTGACCCGCAAGCTCTTGTTGAAAGACTGGAGCGAACTGACGATGTCGAAGACTATCGCCATTGAAGCAAGTGGAATGGTGGGCGCCTTGATTTACACATTCAGTGACACATTCTGGTTCAGTGCAGTAGAAGGCGAGGTTTATGCCTACTCATCTGCCTTCACGGCAATCGTATTCTGGTTGATACTTAAATGGGAAGACCATGCCGACGAGCCTCACAGCGACCGCTGGCTCGTGCTTATAACCTATATGACCGGATTGAGCATCGGTGTTCACTTGCTGAACTTGCTCTGTGTTCCGGCTATCGTATTGGTGTTCTACTACAAGAAGTTCCCGAACGCCAATCTGAAAGGTTCGCTGATAGCACTCTGTGTGTCGTTTGCTCTTGTAGCAGCAATTCTATATGGCGTAGTGCCTGGAATCATCAAGGTGGGCGGATGGTTTGAGTTGTTCTTCGTGAACACCCTCGGTTTCCATTTCAACACTGGAGTGATTATCTATATAATATTGTTGATAGCCACCGTGATATGGGCGATATACGAGAGCTACACCGACAAGAATCCGCTTCGCGGCAACCTGTCGTTCGTCCTTTCTGTCGGCATGCTCGGTATTCCGTTCTACGGCTTCGGATGGTCGGCATTTATAATAGGTGTAGTTGTATTGGCAGCTCTGTTCTATCTGCTAAAACTGAAGAAAAACGGCAAGGCAATCGTTACCGCCCGCATCAAGAACACTATGCTGCTCTCCATGCTGATGCTGATGATTGGCTATTCCACTTATGCCGTAATCGTGATCCGTTCTACAGCAAATCCTCCGATGGACCAGAACTCTCCTGAGGATATCTTTACCCTTGGCAGTTATCTGAGCCGCGACCAGTATGGCGACCGCCCGTTGTTCTATGGTCAGGCATACACCTCGCAGGTTGCATTCGACCGCGACGGCGACTATTGCATCCCGGCAAAGACAATAGGTGCGCCGGTTTATCAGCGCAAGGAGAAGGCAAGCAAGGACGAGAAAGATTCATACTTTATAGTAAGTACGAAGGACAAATACAAGTATGCACAGAACATGCTCTTCCCACGTATGTACGACTCGTCGCATGCCGATGCATACGAGAGTTGGATGGGCGGAGTAGACGGATATAACGTTGATTATGACCGTTGTGGAGAGCCTGTGCAAGTGAAGATGCCTACACAGTTGGAGAATATCCGTTTCTTCCTCTCTTACCAGTGTAACTTCATGTATTGGCGCTACTTTATGTGGAACTTTGCCGGACGTCAGAACGACCTACAAGGCAATGGTGAACTGGAGCACGGCAACTGGATAACCGGTATTCCGTTCTTCGACAACTGGCGCTTGGGCGACCAGAGCAAACTGCCGGATGACTTGAAGGCGAACAAGGGGCACAACGTGTTCTACTGTCTGCCTTTGCTGCTTGGACTCATCGGACTGTTCTGGCAAGCTCTCGGTAGGGGAGAAAAGGGAATTCGCCAGTTCTGGGTAGTCTTCTTCCTATTCTTCATGACAGGTCTCGCCATCGTAATCTACCTCAACCAGACTCCTATGCAGCCTCGTGAGCGCGACTATGCTTATGCCGGTTCGTTCTATGCCTTTGCCATTTGGTGCGGTATGGGTGTTGCGGCAATCATCGAACTGCTGAAGGAGAAGCTGAAGATAGAGAACACGGCAGTAACGGCAATCGTTTCCGTAGCCTGTCTGCTCGTGCCGATACAGATGGCAAGTCAGACTTGGGACGACCACGACCGTAGCGGACGCTACACCTGCCGTGATTTCGGACAGAATTATCTGATGTCGCTGCAAGACAAGGGCAATCCGATTATCTTCACCAACGGCGACAACGACACCTTCCCACTCTGGTATGACCAGGAGACAGAAGGCATAAGAACCGACGCCCGTGTCTGCAACCTGTCATACTTGCAGACCGACTGGTATATCGACCAGATGATACGCCCGGCTTACAACTCTCCGTCGCTGCCTATCACATGGCCACGTCTCGACTACTGCTCTGGCACAAACGAGTATGTAGAGGTACATCCGGAACTAAAGTCAGAGGTTATGAAACTCTATGCCGAGCATCCGGAACAGGCAAAGGCACAGTGGGGCGACAATCCGTTCGAACTGAAGAATGTTCTGAAGTATTGGGTGCGCAGCCGCGACAACGATACCCACCTCATCCCAACAGATACCCTTTACGTAACAATCGACAAGAATGCCGTGAAGAAAAGTGGAATGATGATGGCAAGCGACACGATACCAGACCGCATGGTTATCTCGCTGAAAGGAAAGAATGCCCTTTACAAGAGCGACTTGATGATGCTTGAGCTGATTGCACAGAGCAACTGGACCCGTCCGATATACGTTGCAACGACCGTTGGACAGGAGAACTACATGAACCTTGGCGACAACTTCATCCAGGAGGGACTTGCCAACCGTATCTCTCCGTTTACCACCAACAAGCCGGGTGCAAAGAACTTCGACACGGAGAAGGTTTACAACAACGTGATGAACCGCTTCAAGTTCGGCGGACTCGACAAACCGGGACTGTATCTCGACGAGACAGTGATGAAGATGTGTTACACTCACCGCAAGCTGATGGCAACACTCGCCCTTCACCTGATAGGCGAAGGTAAGTTTGCAAAGGCCAAAAAGGTCTTGGCATATGCAGAAAAGGTTATGCCGGAATATAACGTTCCTGTGAACTTCATGAGCGGCGGTCTTGACTATGCCGAGGCATATTATCTCGTTGGCAACAAGAAGAAGTCATCACAGATGTTCAATACCGTTGTAAAGAACTGCAAGCAGTATGCCGAATGGTATCTTTCGCTCAGCAGCGACCGTTTGATGATGTCGCAGCAGGACTTCATGTTGCAGCTTTATGTATTGAACAAGGCTGCCGAGTCTGCATCCGTGATGGATCCTGCATTGGCAAACAAGATTGTTGCAAGTCTTAACTCATACGCAAACATGTATAAGGCAAAGACAGGACAGTCAATTCAATAACAAATAATTAATCAGATGAAGTCTGATGTTTGAGCTATGTTGGCTTTAGCATCAGACTTCATCTTAATATTCACCCAACAACACTTCAAAAGTCTATGATAATCGAGCAACCGGCAATGTGGCTGCGATGGCTTTATCCGCGTGCAACCTGGAGAATGGACAAGCATGAGAAAGCTGTATATCTCACTTTCGATGACGGTCCGATTCCCGAGGCAACGCCATTCATTCTGAAGACACTTGCCGATTTTAATATCCGTGCCACATTCTTTATGGTTGGCGACAACGTGCGAAAGTATCCGGAGCTGTACCGGCAGATAGTAGATGCCGGTCATCAAGTAGGAAACCATACTTTCAATCATTGGGGAGGCTTTAAGCATACCACCCGGTCGTATAGTGCGAATGTGCAGAAGGCAAACGATTTGATAAAGGCTCATCTCTTCCGTCCGCCCCACGGCTGGATGCGATGGGAGCAGTATTTCTGGATAGGACGGAAATATCGGATTGTGATGTGGGATTTGGTAACCCGCGACTACAGTAAGTGGATGACGGCAGATGATGTGGTAAACAACGTGAAACGATATGCACGCAATGGGTCAATCATCACCTTCCACGACTCTCTGAAGAGCATCGATAAGTTGCATTATGCCTTGCCGGAGGCATTGAAATGGCTAAAGGAACAAGGCTATGAATTCAAGACATTTGAGTGATAACGATATAGCTCAAAAACAATTTCTATTAGTGTTTATGATATGGAAAAGATAGAAAAAGACAAAGTACTCTCTGCCGTAGTGCGCACATTCTTCAAATATTTCACCCTCGGCATCATCGAAGGCTCTGCAGAAGACGCCACGGATATGGGCGTTTATGAGCCGAAGAGCGTAAAGCAGTTTGTCGTTAAGCATTTCGAGAAATACTCTCAGACTTTCAACGAAGAGGTCTTTTATGCCTTATCCCGCATGAATTATCTTGAAGAAGAGGTGGAAGAAGAACTGCAAAGATTTGTATCAGTCAACGGATCTCCATCGGCAATGGATTTGATGCGCTTTGCCTGCAGAACCGACGAATTCTATTCCACCATGGTGAGCGAATACAAGCGCAACATGGAGCTTCTGCTATGCGGCATCTTCTCTGCCACACCCGAACAGGCTTCTCAGTATACGCGCTGCAACTCCATCGGGAATATGCCGCAAGACACTGCCGAGGCCATCATAAACCGCATTGCCAACAAGGCATACGAGAAGGGGAAGAACATAAAAGAATAAGAAATAAAAATACAAAAACTAAAGCTAAAAAATTTGCCATGGATTCGTTGTTTCTACTTCAGTTTGCAAGTTTCATATTCATGCTCGTCAATGCTGCCTATATCGGATTGAGCAGTCTCCATTCGAGATGGAAAAACAAGCGCTACGAGCGTTCGCGCTGGATGATGTTCTTTGCCCTCATCGGTCTTGCCGTGCAGTATCTGCTACAGATGCGTTTGGGTCTGCGGGCATCGGGCGACGATGCGGGAGCTGTGGTAAACATGCTTGTGTATACCCCCTGCTTCACTCTTATATCCAAGGCAATATATAATGTAGAGGCAACACACAACCGCCGCCGCGGTATAAATACAGTCAGCAGCCTGTTGTATGCAGCAATCCTTTTGGCGTTTGCCTTTGGATATTGGTGCGCCGGCAACTTGCACATCGGTATATGGCTGTATGTCATGCTTTTCTTCTATAGCGTCAGCATGATATACTTTGTAATAACAAACATCCGGGAGATGACGAAGCGCCGCAAGATGCTCGAAACGCTTACGGCTTCCGACATGCTGCCCTATGTGCGCTATTCCCGTGCAAGTCTCTTTATCCTTTGCTCTACAGTGCTCTTCATGCCGGCAGCAATCCTCTCCACCACCTTATTATATATAGTAGGTCCGGTGGTGCTCCTTGCCTTATTGTTCTTCAATGTAACGTTTATCTCGCTCGGCAGCAGCTATGTCCCGACAGAAGAACTTCTGGAGAATGATACAGAAAGCATGGCAGAAACATATGAAATGGATCTTGCATATACATCCGAGGAACAGGCAGACTCAGAGCAGTCTTCTGCCAATCGTGACGTGTCAGCCTACAGTCGGCCAACTTCTCTTTCTGCCGAGCGTTGCGAAGAGATAGGCAGATTGCTCGACGAATGGTGCAGCGAGCAAGGTTATAAAGACAGTGCCGTAAATATGCTCTCTCTCTCATATACCCTGCATGTGTCGAAAAATGAACTGACCCGCTATTTCGACCAGTGCTTAGGTTCCACCTTCCGTGTATGGCTCAGCGACATCCGTTTTAATGCCGCCAAGGAGATGATGAAGAATTTCCCGGACTATAGCAATGATGTTATCTCTGCCGAGTGTGGCTTCTCTGCCCGCACACAGCTTTACCGTATCTTCAAAACAAAGCTTGGTTGCACGCCTACTGCATGGCGTGAGGGACAGATGTAATTTTATTGTTTTTAACTTTCCATTAAATAAATTTTTCAGTGTCGTTGAATATTTGTTCATCTACATTGAAAAATTTTCGACCTGTACGGTTGGAATGTCCTATACGCCCTGAAAGGGCAGAAGCACCTAGCCCAGGGTAACACCCTGGGTAAAGCGATGTTAGAATGTCGCCCTGTAAGGGCAAAAGCATTTCTACATTAGAGGATTTTTTTATGCTTTTGCCCTTACAGGTCGCATCAATTCCGCCATATCTCCAGGGCGTTGCCCTGGGCTAGGTGCTTCTGGGCTTTCAGCCC
>DCBP01000056.1:20707-23966 GCA_002314055.1 Prevotella sp. UBA1104 | reverse complement strand
TTCAGCCCGTTCCAACCGTACATGTTGAAAATTTTCCAACCGTACAGTTGAAAAAATTTTCTCTACATATTGAAATAAGTTATTTCAAACTTGGAAATATATATTTCAAACTTAGAAATATCTTTCTTGCACTCTTTTTATTACTGTTTCTTGTAACTAACTGGGGTATCTTTTGTTTGTGATACAATAATTTCTTGTTTAGTTATAATGAAATAAGTCGTATAGTTTGAAGTTGATTTGTTGGATTGCGAATAAAAAAATAGGGTGTAGCTTTCCCTCTTTACATGTAGCTTTCCCTACGAAAGCTACACCTAAACGAGAAGAAAGCTACACTTTTGCAGAGAAAAGCTACATCTTTTTTCTTGTAATGTTCATAAATTTGCGGCATGGAAAAGTTTATGTCAACATTCTCAAGTGATGAACTTACGGCATTTTCCGTCATCCTGTTCATCATCATTGCCGCCGCCGTAACGGGGTACGTTATGACGCACGACTACTGTGCATATCTTGACGACCACACCGGGGAGCGTTTCTCCGTATATGACTTAGCCCGCAGGGAGCGGTTCTACATCTGGCTCTTCCTGGGCTTTGTCTTCGTGGTAGTAACAGGACTGGTGGTTTGCCTGTTGGCATAAGTATACGTGTCTGCTACACATAGAATCTGATTCTCAATAAGCTAAGAATATCTGAACCTAATAATCAAAGAATAACTGTAACATATAATAATCATAAACAAAAACTGCAATATAATTATGAAAATGATGAAAATTTTCCTAAACACTGCTCTTGGGTTTGCATGCAGACTCGTGATGCTAACGGTGCTCCTTCTTGTTGGGGGAGCAAGTGTAGGCATGTATGCCGAGGTAAAACCATGGGCAAAGTATGCCGATGGCACGCTAACTTTCTACTACGGCGAGAAAAGCTCATTGGGCACCGGCGAGTATGAGCTAAATAGTGGCTATAATACTCCAGGATGGTATACTGACCATAAGACAGACATTACCAAGGTAGTGTTCAATGAGTCGTTCAAAGATGCTCGTCCCACGACATGCGCCAAGTGGTTCAATGATATGACTAACTTAAAAAAAATAGAGAATCTCAAGAATCTGAACACTTCTGAGGTGACTAATATGTTTTGTATGTTCTATAACTGTCCAAAAATACAGTCTCTCGACCTTTCTAACTTCAATACAGAGAACGTAACAGATATGGCGAAAATGTTCTACTGGTGTAATAGTCTGCAGTCTATCGACGTCTCAAACTTTAATACGAAGAACGTAACGACTATGGATAATATGTTCTACTATTGTAGAAATATACAGTCTCTCGATCTTTCTAACTTCAACACTGCAAATGTGAAAGATATGGCGAAAATGTTCTATTTTTGTAAATATATGCAGTCTCTCGACCTTTCTAACTTCAACACTGCAAATGTGACAGATATGTCATCTATGTTCTATAATTGTACCGATTTAAAGGCAATCTATGCGAGCGGTAAGTTTACGACGAGCAATGTAACATCTTCTAGTGATATGTTCTATAACTGTACATCTCTCTCTGGCGACATTACGTATGACGAGAATACTATCGACAAGACCTATGCCAAGATTGACGGTGGATACTTCCGCGATAAGGCTTACAACCGTCCGTGGGTGAAATATGCTGACGGCACACTGACTTTCCAGTATGGATACAAAAAGACTATTGACGGAAGCAACGGCGAGTATGAACTTAATACTGGTGAAAAAGAGCCAGGGTGGCTTGGAAAGAATTCATCTATCACAAAGGTAGTGTTCGACAAGTCGTTCAAGAATGCAAGACCTACGACAGGCTACAAGTGGTTCTGTGATTATTGGAAGCTGACAGAAATAGAAAATATTTCGTGTCTGAATACTTCAGAGATGACAGATATGGGGTATATGTTTACTGGTTGTAGTAGTTTGCTGTCTCTCGACCTTTCAAACTTTAATACGGCAAAGGTGACAGATATGTACATGATGTTTTATGATTGTAGAAAGTTGCAATCTCTCGACCTTTCGAGCTTTAATACGGCAAAGGTGACAGATATGAGAAAGATGTTTTACATGTGTACTCAGTTGCAATCTCTCAACCTTTCAAGCTTTAATACGGCAATGGTGAACTCTATGGCCTTTATGTTTTACACTTGTAGTAAGTTGCAATCTCTCGACCTTTCGAACTTTAATACGGCAAAGGTGACAGATATGGAATCTATGTTTAGCTATTGTTATAGTTTGCAGTCTCTCGACCTTTCAAGCTTTAATACGGCAAATGTGGAATCTATGACAAATATGTTTTACAAATGTTCTATGTTGCTGTCTCTCGACCTTTCAAACTTTAATACGGCAAAGGTGACAGATATGAGAAAGATGTTTTACACTTGTTCTAAGTTGCAGTCTATCATAATAAGCAAAGACTTCACCACAAAATCGGTGAAGTATACAACAGAGATGTTTAGTGGTTGTTATGCAAGACTATACACCACGATGGCAGACTATATGGCTCGTTCCGACAACAAGACAATTGATGGAAAAGTTATCAATCCGTATTTCCCAATCAATGCAAAGGCAGAATACGGCACGCTCTGTTCGCCTGTTGGCGGCACGCTGGGCAAGGGCTCATTCTATGGCTTCGACAAACTCTATGAGGTGGATGCCGACAAGACAGACGATACGAAGGTTGTGATGAAAGAAGTTACAGAGATAGAGGCTGGCAAGCCATACATCTACCGTCGCAATCTGACCGACAGCGATCCTGTTGCCAGCGCTATAGTGTTTAGCATCGACGAGACCACTGCCACGGCTCCACAGAACCTCGGTATGCTGAAAGGAACCTTCGAGAGTATGACAGCTCCCGGCGGCAGCTATATCCTGCAGACCGACGGCATGTTCCACCGCGTGAGCGACAGCAACGCAACGCTGAAGGTGGGAGCCTACCGCGCATACCTCGACCTCAGCACTGCCGGCAATGAGGCAAGAACAATCAGTATGTCGTTCGACAACTCCGAAACTACGGGAATACGAGAAGTGAATACCTCCGACACCGTCGACACACCAATCTACGACCTCACCGGACGCCGCATCAACACACCGCAGCGCGGACAGATATATATCCAGAACGGGAAGAAGCGTGTGGCTAACTTCTGATTAAATTCACCATCATATACTTCCCCTCCCCCGCCTCCCCCTCCGGGGGCGGAGCAGTTTCCTTCTTTAACCAAAAAGGTAGCTGACAACTGGTT
>DCBP01000056.1:16479-20599 GCA_002314055.1 Prevotella sp. UBA1104 | reverse complement strand
AGAGGAAAGGTAATCTTCTTTAACCCAAAAGGTAGCTGGCAACTTGTTGTTCATAGACAAGGTAATCTTCTTTAACCCAAAAGGTAGCTGGCAACTTGTTGTTCATTAGACAAGGTAATCGCTCCGCCCCTGAAAGGGGAGGCGGGGGAGGGGAAGTAAAAAACTCTACGAATTAGCAATTCAAAATTAAACTGAAAAAAATAAAACTTACGGCAATGAAAAAATACATCAAACCGGAAATATCAATATACGAAAGTGAAATGCAGAGCATCTGTGCGGGTTCAACAATACCTGTTAGTCCAGATCCAGCCATAGAAGATGGCTGCAGCAAGCGTCATGACAAATGGTCGCTCACGGCTCCCGACCTATGGAGCTATGAGGATGACGATGACGAGTAGAAATATAAGGTTCTAAAAAGAATATTGCCACTACGTCTGCAAGCAGTTGATCATAGACTTGCGGCGCAGTGGCAATAATCTTGTAATATGTAGATGCGAGCAGAATGATTTATTGCATGAGTAGCTTGAAGAGTTACTGCATGTCGTAAACCACCTGCATCAGTTTCTTTCCAATGGCGTCAGCCTCTTCCATAGTCTTAGCCTCGCTGTATACACGGATGATAGGTTCGGTGTTCGACTTGCGCAGATGCACCCACTTGTCGGGGAAGTCGAGCTTCACACCGTCAATGTCGGTAACCTTAACGTCCTTCTCCTTGCCATACATCTCCTTCACCTTGACGAGGATAGCATCAACATCAGTAGATGGAGTAAGGTCGATGCGGTTCTTGGCAATGAAATAGTTAGGGAACGACTTGCGCAGCTCGCTCGCCTTGCATCCCTTGTGGGCAAGAGACGAGAGGAACAGGGCAATACCCACGAGAGCATCACGCCCGTAATGACTCTCCGGATAGATAACTCCGCCGTTGCCTTCGCCGCCGATAACGGCTCCAACCTCCTTCATCTTGGTAGTAACATTCACTTCGCCAACGGCAGCCGCAGTATAAGTGCCGCCATACTGCTCCGTAATATCGCGAAGCGCACGAGTGCTGCTCAGGTTAGAAACCGTGTTTCCACCGCCCTGAGTGTTCGAAAGGATATAGTCGGCAACAGAAACCAGCGTGTATTCCTCGCCAAACATCTTTCCGTCTTCGCAGATAAAGGCAAGACGGTCAACATCCGGGTCAACAACAATTCCGAGGTCGTATCCGCCCTTAGCCATCTCTCCCATGATGCCACCGAGATTCTTCTCAAGCGGTTCAGGGTTATGGGCGAAATCGCCGTCAGGAATACCGTTCAGAATAGTATATTCCACTCCGAGTTCTTCCAGTAGGGTAGGGAGGATGATGCCTCCTACAGAATTTATCGTATCAACGCAAACGCGGAAATGAGCATCTTTAATAGCTTTGCAGTCAACGAGCTTCAGTTTCAGCACCTCCTCGATATGTCTGCTGTTGAAAGAGTCATCCTTATGATAATGTCCGAGCGAGTCAACATCAGAATAGTTAAACTCTTCCTTTTCAGCGATGTCGAGCACAGTATTACCATCGTCTTTCGTCAAGAACTCCCCTTCATTGTTGAGCAATTTCAGAGCATTCCATTGTCTCGGGTTATGACTTGCCGTAATGATGATGCCGCCAGCCGATTTCGACAGGATAACCGCCAGCTCGGTAGTAGGAGTAGTAGCCAGTCCGATATCGAGCACATCATATCCCATACCCATCAGCGTACCGCAAACCACATTCCTTACCATGTCGCCCGAGATTCGTGCATCCCTACCCACGACGATAGTGTTGCTGTCAGATTTCTTGCTGTTGCGTATGAACGTTGCGTATGCAGTAACAAATTTCACTATATCAAGCGGATTCAGCGTGTCGCCAGTATGTCCGCCAATCGTTCCGCGTATTCCGGAGATAGATTTTATAAGCGTCATATTCGTCAGTATATCTTTAGTTAGTTAATAGGTTTATAAAAGTTCCTTATATTATGATGCAGAAAAAGGCAAGCCCCCGGCTTGCCTTCCACATTTATTTAGTATCCCTTTTCATATGTAAGGTCGTATAGGCAAGGATAAACGCCCTGAGTTGCGTAGGCATGTCCCTGAGTGTGTGGAACAATAATCCTAATCCTTGCTATTTCATTATCCTCAGAGTCTTGTCTTCCGATATTAATATATGTCAGCGGCACGAGCCATCCCGAAGGCACCGTAGTACTTCCGCTACCGTAGAGAGTGTACATCAAGCTCTCGCCAGCCTTAAACGTTCCGGTAAACGTTCCGCTTGTATTCGTTACGTTCATCTTGTCGACAACAGAGATGTAGTATCCAATCATGTTGCTCGACTGCAGAGAGTCCGTCAGCAGGTTGTATTCCTGGTATCGGCATAGAATGGTAGCCGTTTCCCCGTCTTTTAGCTTCTCTCCACAGCCTTTGCGTATAATCTGCAAGTAGCAACCGGAGTTGTTCAGATACACGTACTCGTGTTTTGCAGTATCAGTAACTTGACCGTTGCTGTTGAATTCAGCTTCGCTCAATACCTTGATATTGTTCTCCGAGATATATTTGTTAATAGCCGAGCGCTCGCGTTTTTTCTGGTCGGCATAAGTTTCAGAGTCGCTGCAACTTGAAATTGACACGGCAACAGAGATTGCCGCCAATAGTAGAAATACGATTTTTTTCATTCCTGTTTCGGGTGATAATTATAATGTTTTGCGCTAAATGCGCATTCTTCAAGATGCAAAAATACAAATAATCATTCGATTAGCCTTCATTTAAGTCGGCATATTACGTATCTTTAACGTGTGAATAGACAAAAGTCCTTATTCACTCTACCATTTAAACTCCCTTATAGCCTTGTTCACAATCTTCTCAGCCTCTTCCATTGAGCAGTTGAGATGACCGCCCGAAGCATTCAGGTGTCCACCGCCGTTGAAATATTTCTCGGCAAGTTTGTTGCAAGGGAAGTCGTCGACCGACCTTAGGCTAATCCATATAGTGTTCGGCTTCTCTGTGTCTTCTCGCAGAGAGATGCTGAGTTTCATGCCCCTTATTTGCAGCGGCATGTTAACGAGTCCTTCAGCATCGCCCTTAACGAAATGAAAATGCTTCAGATCCTGTCTTGTCAGTGTGAAATAGGCTGCATGGAAATCAGTAAAAACATTGAGTTTAGTATACATCACGTATCCCAGGAGTCTCATTCTCCATACGCTGTATGTATTAAACACATTTCTGTATATTTTGTCCTTATTAATCCCCTTAGTAAGTAGCTGACTGATGATGAAGAAAATCTCCGGTCTTGTAGAGTTATAAGTAAATCCTCCCGTATCAGTCATCATGCCGCAGTAGATGGCAGTAGCAGCATTTTTGTCCAAATCGTCAAACCCTCCAATTTGCCATATAATTCTGAACACGAGTTCGCTCGTGCTACAAGCCTCAGGATGCGAGATGCAAATGTCAGCATCCACGTTAGGGTCGAGATGGTGGTCGATAAGAATCTTCTTGGCATTAGAAGCGTTGATAAGCGGTTCCAGTTCGGCGGTACGGCTTGTATCGTTGAAGTCAAGGCAAAATAAGAGGTCAGACTCCTCAATAGCCTTTTCCACTTCCTCCTTCTTCTTGTCGTATCTAAAAATCCCTTCCGCTCCAGGCAGCCATTGCAGGAAATTCGGGAACATGTCGGGTACAATAACCTTAACATCCTCCTTGCCGTATAGTTTCAGAAAAGCCTGCATACCGAGCGATGAACCGATAGCATCGCCGTCGGGACTTCTGTGTCCGAATATCGTGATATGCTTAGCGTTGTCAATCAGATCCTTGAGGCGTTGAGCCTCAAGGTCTGTCATTAGGTTAATGTTCATTTATCAAAAATAATTCGTTCTTGTATAGAAGAGCCTGTTTCTCTTTGTTCTAACCTGTATTATTCATAGGGGACTTCCATCCGTAAGATAACTTCATCCTAAGAGAATTTCATTCATAGGATAATTACTCCTATGAATAAGACAGGCTTTAAAAGTATTCCTTATCTGAACTTTCAGATTTATATTCTTCCCCTCTCCCGTCTCCCCTTCCAGGGGAGAAGCAGTTACCCTTATAAGGCAAGTGTTACTAATATTTAGTTATTATATAG
>DCBP01000056.1:7124-16428 GCA_002314055.1 Prevotella sp. UBA1104 | reverse complement strand
GCTCCGCCCCCGGAGGGGGAGGCGGGGGAGGGGAAGATATAAATCTGAAACTTGAATTCCTTATTATTTGAATAGTTTCTCTGGGTAAACGCCCTCGTCAACGAGTTGCTTGATGCGGTCAACGGTGCCCTGTCTGTCGGCAGCATAAGTTACGCCGAACCATTTGCTTGTAGTGTCGAGCACTTTAACGGTAGCCGTACCCTCGTTGATAAGTTTGTTAACCATGAGCGGGATAAAGAATTCCGCTTTCAGGTTAGTCATATTCTCCGGTTTAGAGAGGAACTCCTTGAAGTATTCGTCGCTATATTCAAAGTAGTCGGGAGTAAATCCCCATACGTTCATTGAAACAGGCGTATTGTCTTCGATGGCAACCCATTTGCCCTCTTCGTCCTTATAGCTAACCTTACCGTCTATGCGCATAATCTCGGTGCGCTCCACAACAGTAGTAAGGTTCTCGTTGTCGTCTTTAGAGCAGATGCCGCGAGCCACGGTACCGTTTTCCGACAGAGTGTTGCCAACGCGGAATCCCACCATAGCATAGTTATTCTTGCTACCCTCAGGCAGATTGCTGAGGAACTTACCGATAACCATAAAGCAGTCGCGGTTGTAGAAGTCGTCGCAGTTAATGACGCAGAACGGTTCGTGAATTACGTTTTTAGCCATCATAACGGCATGGTTAGTACCCCAAGGCTTAACCCTTCCCTCTGGACAAGAGAAGCCCTCAGGCAGAGCATCGAGACTCTGGAAGCATAGTTCCAAAGGCACGTGTCCCTCATATTTCTTTAGAATCTTCTCGCGGAAGTCGTCCTCGAAATCCTTTCTGATGACGAAAACGATTTTTCCGAATCCAGCCTGGATAGCGTCATAGATAGAGTAGTCCATGATAGTCTCGCCGTTAGGTCCCAGTCCGTCAAGCTGTTTCAGTCCGCCATACCTGCTGCCCATACCAGCAGCGAGCAATAAAAGTGTAGGTTTCATAATTGTTTAAATTTTAGTTGTAAGTTATATGTTAGAAATTATAGTTTAAATTTCCTTCAGTTACACATTATATATAATATATAGGATGGGTGCAGTCCTGTCATTGAAAGAACTGTATGCCAAACACGATTATAGCATATCTGAGAAACTTTCCGGCAGTCATGCTTGCCGTCGTTATCGGCAGGTTTGCCCTCATCAGTCCGAGCGAAACAGTTATGGCACTTCCGATAATCGGCAAGAAAGCGAAGAACGCCATCAAGGCGCCTCTTCCCGCCATAAAGCGTTGAGCCCTTTCGATTTTTTCTTCCTTTATATGCAGATATTTCTCAATCCAGTCCATTCGTCCGAATGTTCCGATCCAATAGTTAAACAGTCCTCCGAGCACATTCCCCAGAGTACCGGTAATCAGCAGCATCCAAGGTTCCAGTCCCGCCACTTTAAGAGCGCCGATAACCAGTTCGCTGTTAAACGGCAGTACGCTTCCGGCGAGCAGAGCCGACAGGAACATGCCGAAGTATCCGTAATGCACTAATATTTCAGTCATCTCACATTAAGCCGTTACGTTATAAGAACATGTTGAAAGCCGTCAGTCCAGCCATAACCACACACACCAAAATAAAGACGAAATTCGTCCATTTAGTTTTGGTAAGAGCGATAAAGTGAGCGAACAGACAGCTCGTGTTAACAATCATCATAGGCAACAGCGTATAGAAGTGCTGCGGCTGCAAGACAACGAAAATCAGAGTCAGAATGTCCATCGTAATGAACATCTCGAAAATCATGCGCGTACGAATCTTGTCGAGATAGCTGCTTCTCATATAGTGCGTAATGCCGATTATCGTCAGAACCGTAACTACGGCAAACGTAGCTATTTCGTGAATGCCCAAGGCGGAAAAGTCCGCAATCTGTCTGAACGAAGCCAGTTCCATAAAATGGTCGCCCAGTTCCGGCAGTCTCTCCTGCCATGCATAGTAACCGGCAGCAAACCAGTATGGAGCAATAACTCCGATGATAGACGCCCAGAACATCTTATGGCTCAGCGCCATCATATTAGTAGCCATGAGGATCCACAGAACCGGCAAGAAATATAGAATCTGTACGAACCAAAAACTTGCAATTCCGATGCATGCGAACGAGTAGAACACGATTCCCGGAGCCCTTTTGTCCTGATAGCTTCGCGTAATCGACAGATAGAACATGGCGAGCATAGTCTGTACCACGGCACTCTCAACATGCTGGAAGAGAAACGAAGCGGCACATGTCATGACGATAAACGAGCACGACACCATGCGGCTGTAAATTCTAATCAGTGCATTAGAGTTGTTCAGCGTCATCATCGTGAGAGTCGCCACAACGAAGAGAGCGAACTGCACGTAAGTACCTTGTTCGAGCAAGCCCCCCGCCAGCCAAGCCAGTATTCCGTAAAGCCCCATTATAGGGAATGCAAAGCGGCTTTCAGCCCATTTGTTCTGAATTCTTTTGCGCATATTACAGATCCTGTCCTATGTCCCTTCTAAAGTATTTGTCTGTGAAATGAATCTTGTTAGCCTCGGCAAAAGATTTGGCGAGCGCCTCCTCCTTGTCCTTTCCGTAAGAGCTTACGGCAATTACACGTCCGCCGTTGGTCACCACCTGTCCGTCTTTCATTGCCGTTCCCGAATGGAACACGATGCTGCCCTTCACGTCGTCGATGCCGGAGATAGGGTAGCCCTTTACATATTTCTCCGGGTATCCGCCGCTCACGAGCATAACGCAGACGGCAGCCCTCTCGTCGAACACGATTTCTCGTTTATCGAGATCTCCTTCAGCAACCCCCTCGAGCAAGTCCACGAGGTCGCTCTTTATGCGCAGCATAACGCTTTCCGTCTCCGGGTCACCCATACGGCAGTTGTATTCAATAACCATCGGTTCGCCTTCAACATTTATCAGTCCGAAGAAGATAAATCCCTTGTAGTCGATATTCTCCTCGGCGAGTCCCTCCACCGTAGGACGGATAATTTTATCCTCCACTTTCTTCATCCACTCCTTGTCGGCAAAAGGAACAGGCGTCACGCTGCCCATACCGCCAGTATTCAGTCCGGTGTCATGTTCTCCGATACGCTTATAGTCTTTAGCCTCCGGCAGAATCTTGTAGTTCTTGCCGTCGGTAAGTACGAATACCGAGCATTCAATACCGCTCAGGAATTCCTCAATGACCACCTGGGCCGAAGCATTTCCGAACATGCCTCCGAGCATCTCCTTCAGTTCCTTTTTAGCCTCTTCGAGAGTAGGCAAGATGAGCACGCCCTTGCCGGCGCACAGTCCGTCGGCTTTCAGCACATACGGAGCCTTCAGTGTTTCGAGAAATTTCAGTCCTTCCTCGAGCGTCGTTCCGTCAAACGTCTTGTATTTAGCCGTCGGGATATTGTGTCTCTGCATGAAGCCTTTGGCGAAATCCTTAGAGCCCTCGAGCACGGCACCCTTCTTCGACGGTCCGATAACCGGGATATCCTTAGTTCGCGGATCGTTTTTAAAGTCATCATATATACCTTTCACGAGCGGATCCTCTGGTCCGACGACCACCATATTGATATTCTTTTCAACACAGAAGTCCTTCAAGGCTTCGAAGTCGTCAGCCTTAATGTTGACATTCTCTCCAGTCAATCCCGTTCCGGCATTACCCGGAGCAATATAAAGTTTTTCTACTTTAGGGCTTTGTGCTATTTTCCAAGCCAAAGCATGTTCGCGTCCACCGCTTCCCAAAAGAAGTATTTTCATAACCGTATGATTCTTTAAAATTATATGTGTGCAAAAGTACAATAATAAGTTCTTTCGTCAAAATATATTTGCAAGTAAGAATGAAAAATATGTTTTTTTGTTGTTTTATCGGCAGTTTATTCGCTGCTGTCAGGCGTTTGGGCGAAACGTTTCCGGTGTTTGGGCGAAACGCTTCTGGTGTTTGGGCGAAACGTTTCCGGTGTTTGGGCGAAACGCTCCCAACGTTTGATACATGCAATATTTATAGGTACGTGTTCTGATAAGTATTTTCCGTTAAACACAATAAACCCGCCACCGGAACGTTATAAATAAAAAAAGTCATGACTGAAGGATATAAAAGCAAGGAATACGGAGTGCCGACAAAGCGCTTCGTGCAGACAATGGAACTGAAAGACGACACAGAACTCATCAGAGAATACCGCAAGGCCCACGATAAAGCTCATTTTTGGCATGAGATAGAAGAGGGGATAAAACAAGTAGGAATTCTTGAGATGGAAATCTACATACTTGGAAACCGTCTGGTGATGATAGTCGACGCCCCGGTAGATTTCTGTTGGGACGAGGCAATGCAGCGCCTTGCCACCCTGCCTCGCCAAGAGGAATGGGAGAAGCATGTGGCAGCCTTTCAGCAATGTGCCGCCGACGCCACATCCGACCAGAAATGGCAGATGATGGAGCGCATGTTTTATCTTTATTGACAAGAAATGCTTTTATAAAAACACAACATTCCGCCGAATTATTTGGTAATTAACGATAAATCAAGTAATTTTGCACCCGTATTGACACTTTTTTGCATCGATGGGCATTGACAGATTGACAAACATTTTGACACAGACAGTGGAGAAGCTCTCTGCTGAAGATTCGCTGAAGGGCATTTTCCATCAGCATCAAGACGGCGACCCGCTTCCTTCTGCCGCCGCTCTCGAAGAAATCGTTTCATTGGTGCGAGCCATCATCTTTCCGGGCTATTACGGAAAGTCTACCGTCAATACCAGAACAATAAAATACCATATCGGAGTGAATGTGGAACGCCTGCATAAGCTGCTTGCCGAACAGGTGCTTGCCGGACTGTGTTTCGCCGACACCGAGAGTGAGACACCGGAAGATATGGAATCAAGAAAGAAAACAGCCGACGAAATAGCCATCTCGCTCATCAGTCGCTTGCCGGAAATAAGGGCAGTACTTGCCACCGATGTCATAGCCGCATACAACGGCGACCCGGCAGCCGACAATGTAGGGGAGATTATCTCGTGCTACCCGGTTATAAAGGCACTCACTAACTATCGCATCGCCCACGAACTGGTGCTCCTCGGCGTGCCCCTCATTCCGCGAATCCTGACGGAAATGGCACACTCTGAGACGGGCATCGACATCCACCCGGGGGCAAAGATAGGAAAATATTTCACCATCGACCACGGCACGGGCGTCGTAATCGGGGCAACATGCATCATCGGCAACAACGTGAAACTCTATCAGGGCGTAACGCTCGGAGCAAAGAGCTTCCCGCTCGACAAAGACGGTAACCCGATAAAGGGCATTCCGCGCCATCCTATCATCGGCGACGACGTGGTGATTTATGCCAACGCCACCGTGCTCGGCAGGATAACAATAGGAAAAGGTTGTGTGGTGGGTGCCAACGTGTGGGTGACCAAAGACATGAAGCCCAAGACAAAGAAGTATAAACAGGAAAAAATAAGTATATTAGATTTTGAATTCAATAATGGAACAGGAATTTGAGCTCATCGCAAAGACCTTTATGGGTCTGGAGCCAGTGCTGGCACAGGAGCTGACACAGCTCGGAGCCAACAATGTGGAGATTGGACGACGAATGGTGTCGTTTACGGGTAACAAGGAGATGATGTATCGTGCGAACTTCCAGCTTCACACGGCTATCCGCATCCTTAAACCAATCAAGCACTTCAAGGCGCAGAGCGCCGACGACGTTTACAACGAGGTGAAAAAGATAGACTGGAGCAAGTATCTCGACCTGAAAGACTGCTTCGCCGTCGACTCCGTTGTATTCTCCGAAGAATTCCGCCACTCTAAGTTTGTTGCATACAAGGTGAAGGATGCCATCGTGGACCAGTTCCGCGAGAAGACCGGCAGCCGTCCGAACATCTCGGTTGCCAACCCAGACATCCGTCTGAACATCCATATCGCCGAAGACAGATGCACCCTGTCGCTCGACTCCAGCGGCGAGAGCCTTCACCGCCGCGGATACCGCCAGGAGTCTGTTGAGGCTCCGCTCAACGAGGTGCTCGCAGCCGGAATGATTCTCATGTCGGGATGGAAGGGCGACACCGATTTCTACGACCCGATGTGCGGTTCGGGCACCATCATCATCGAGGCGGCACTCATCGCCCGCAACATGGCACCGGGTCTGTTCCGCAAGGAATTCGCTTTCGAGAAATGGAAGGACTTCGACGCTGACCTCTTCGACAGCATCTACAACGACGACTCTCAGGAGCGCGAATTCAACCACCATATCTATGGTTCCGACGTTGACATGAAGGCTGTGAACACGGCTATAATGAATGTAAAGGCTGCCGGACTGTCGAAAGACATCACCGTAACTTGTGCCGACTTCAAGGACTTCAAGCAGCCGGCGGAAAAGTCGTTCATGATTACCAACCCGCCTTACGGTGAGCGCATCTCCACGCCAAACCTCCTGGGCACTTACAAGATGATTGGCGAGACACTGAAGCATAAGTTCAAGAACGGCGAGGCATGGGTACTCAGCTACCGCAAGGAATGTTTCGACCAGATAGGACTCAAGCCGTCGCAGAAGATTCCGCTCTACAACGGTTCGCTGGAGTGTGAGTTCCGCAAATACCTCATGTTCGAGGGCGGACTGAAAGACTTCCGCAGCGAGGGAAATATCCTGAAGACTGAGGAGGAGAAGAAGCAGATGGCAGAGAAGCACCGCTTTAAGGAGCACCGCGAGTTCAAGAAGCGACTCGACGAACCGGAGAATATGGAAGACGAAGACATACGGTCTTTCAGGTTCCGCAAGAGTCCTTACAGCAAGGACATCGACAGCTTCGAGAACAAGCGCGAGCGCAGACCTCGCACAAGGGAGCGCCGTAGCGACGACGAGCGTCGCGGAGGCAGAAAACCCTTCGACAAGGGCGGACGCTCGTTTGGCAGAGGCGGCGACCGCAAGGGCGGTAAGCCGGCAGGCAGAGGCTACGACAGAAAGTAGTTGCATGAATATGAACAAATTTAACCGCAATGATGATTGAAAATATCATAAACTCGGCGGCACGACATATTGCCGTTGCCGCCGTTTGCATTCTATCCACAATGAACGGAATGGCACAAGGAAAACAGTTCTCGCTCGAGGACCTGAACTTCGGAGGAAACAACTACCACAACATGATTCCCGAATACAGGAATCTTACTTGGTGGGGCGACCAGCTGGTGCGCCGCAACCCGGAAGACTGCAAACTGGTAGACAAGACGAGCGGCAGGGAAACTCTTCTCTTCACCGCCGAACAGATAAACAAATGGGCTGCAACGACAGACGACAACAAGATGCGCAACCTTGGCTACGCTTCGTTCCCCTATGCTGACAAGAGTCTTGTTATGCTCAAGAGCAAGACGGAGCGCATGCTCGTGGACTTCAAGAAGAAAAAGGTTGTCTGGCGACAGAAACACGGGGCGGAGCAGGCCTCGGAATGGAACGCCAAGTCACGTGCCCTCGCCTTCGTGGAAGGCGACAACCTCTTCGTTACCGATGCTGACGGCAAGACGACACAGCTCACTGCCGACGGCAGTCGCGAGATTGTCTACGGACAAGCCGTCCACCGCAACGAGTTCAACTGCAACGAGGGTCTCTTCTGGGCAGCCGACGGCAAGAAGCTCGCCTTCTACCGCATGGATCAGTCGATGGTTGCCGACTACCCTCAGGTGAACACCTTTGAGCGCGAGGCTACCTACGAGCCCGACAAATATCCTATGGCAGGAATGACAAGTCATAAGGTAACCGTAGGAGTATTCGACCTCGAAACGGGAAAGACCATATATCTGAAAGCCGGCGACCCTACCGACCGCTATTTTACCAATATCTCATGGGCACCCGACGGCAAGAAAATCTATATGTTCGAACTCAACCGCGACCAGAACGACTGTCGCCTTACGGCATACGATGCCACTACGGGAGAGAAGACCGGTGAGCTTTATCGCGAGACCGACGAGAAATACGTTGAGCCGCTCCATCCTATCGTTTTCCTGCCGTGGGACAGTTCGAAGTTCATCATGCAGAGTCGTGCCGACGGCTACAACCACATGTATCTCTGCACCCTCGGCAAGCATGGCAGTCGGATGGCAAGCAACACGGAGTCGCTTGACATTCAGCAGCTTACAAGCGGCAACTGGGAGGTGCTCGACTTCCTTGGTTTCAACACCAAGCGCAAGAGCATCATCTACACCTCCAACGAGTGCAGTCCTATCCAGACAAACGTCTTCCTTGTGAACGTGGAAACCGGCAAGCGCGCCCTGATGGACGACAACGGAAAGGGATGGCATGCTGCGGCTACGCTGAGCGCAAGCGGCAGATACATCTGCGACAACTATCAGACGCCCGACATCCCACGACGCATCGTAACGGTGGACACGGAAAACGGCAAGCGCAGTCTTATCTTCAACGCCAAAGACCCATGGAAGGAGAAGGGCTACAACATTCCGGAATATTCCTGTGGCACGCTGAAGGCTGCCGACGGCAAGACCGACCTCTACTGGCGAATGGTGAAGCCGATAGGTTTCGATCCTAACAAAAAATACCCTACCGTGGTTTATGTATACGGTGGACCTCATGCCCATAACGTGGATGCCCGCTGGCACTGGTGCAGTCGCTCGTGGGAGACCTACATGGCACAGAAGGGCTATCTGCTCTTTATCCTCGACAACCGCGGTAGCGAGAACCGCGGCAAGGACTTCGAGCAGGCTACATTCCGTCAGCTCGGACAGATTGAGATGCAAGACCAGATGAAGGGTGTGGAATATCTGAAGTCGCTGCCGTATGTCGACATGAACCGACTTGGTGTTCACGGATGGAGCTTCGGCGGATTCATGACAATCTCGCTGATGACAAACTATCCTGACGTGTTCAAGGTGGGAGTTGCCGGTGGACCGGTAATCGACTGGAAGTGGTATGAGGTGATGTATGGCGAGCGCTATATGGACACTCCGCAGTCTAACCCCGAGGGCTACGAAAAGACTTCGTTGCTCAACAAGGCGAAGAACCTGAAAGGGAAACTGCAGATAATAATAGGTATGAACGATCCTACCGTTGTTCCGCAGAATGCTCTCATGTTCCTCAACGCCTGCAGTGAGGCTGGCACCCAACCGGATTTCTTTGCTTATCCGGGCGAGGGCCATAACATGATGGGACACAAGAGTGTTCATCTTCACGAACGCATCACGCAGTATTTCGAGGACTACCTTAAATAGAATCATTCAAGTTTCGGGGTTATTTCGTCCCCTCCCCCGCCTCCCCCTCCGGGGGCGGAGCAGTTTCCTTATAAGCCACATGTAGCTGCTAATGTGTTTGTAGCTGACATATTATTTG
>DCBP01000056.1:1796-7025 GCA_002314055.1 Prevotella sp. UBA1104 | reverse complement strand
TTTGTAGCTGACATATTATTTGCAGTTGACATATAATCTGTTCCACATTTTGTAGCTAAAAAAATCTAACTACATATATGTTATTGGGTAACTGCTCCGCCCCTGAAAGGGGAGGCGGGGGAGGGGAAGATATAAATTCGAAAGTTTAGTAAAATTAGGAATTAGGAATTAGGAATGGGGGCTACTGTTGTCGGTATCAGACAAGGTAGCTCTCATTCTTTTTATTCCTAATTTCTCATTCAGAGAAATTTCTCATTCCTCATTCCTAATTCCTCATTCCTAATTCAGAGAAATTCCTAATTCAGAGAAATTCCTAATTCAGAGAAATTCCTCATTCCTAATTAATGTAAAGCTGCTTAATGAAACATGAAACAATGAAACAATGAAACATTTTTAACCTGTACATCACGACATTTTCCTAATTCATTTTGTAAGCTGCGGTTATCAAAAATTAAAATCTTGTGTCAAAAATCACAATAATAAAACGAAAACTTGTTAAGATAAACTTATTTTTTGTAGATTTGCAAAAGTTTTGATAAAGGTATTAATGTTCTTAGCAAGTAATTTTTAATTTAATTTTTTATGACAAGGGTAATAAAATTACACCGTGGACTTGACATCAATCTTGCAGGCAAGGCGGAGAAGAAAACAATAGCCGTTAAGCCAAGCAGGGTTTATGCCTTGTCGCCGTCAGGCTTTGAGGGCGTAAAGCCGAAAGCCGTGGTGAAAGAGGGAGACTCTGTCAAGGCAGGCGATGCTTTGTTTGTGAACAAAGACTATCCCGAGGTGAAGTTCGCTTCGCCCGTCAGCGGCAAGGTTGTACTCGTGGAGCGCGGCGACAGGCGCAAGCTCCTGAGCATCCGCGTGGAGGCTGACAATGAGCAAGAGTATGCAGATTTCGGGGTGAAGAGTGTCGATTCGCTAACGGGCGCGCAAGTAAAGACAGCCCTGCTCGAGGCAGGCCTCTTCGGATATATCAATCAGTTGCCTTATGCCGTGTCGACAAACCCGTCAGCAGAGCCTAAGGCAATTTTTGTTTCCGCCCTGCGCGACATGCCGCTTGCCGGCGACTTCAGTTATGAGCTGCAAGGACAGGAGCAGGATTTCCAGACGGGACTCACCGCCCTGAGCAAGATGGCAAAGACCTATCTTGGGGTGGGGAAGAACCAGAAAATCAGCGCTGAAGATGTAGAGACCGTCATCTTCAGTGGCAAATGTCCGGCAGGCAATGTCGGAGTACAGGTGAACCACATCTCGCCCGTAAACAAGGGCGAAGTGGTGTGGACCGTAGACCCTACGGCAGTTATCTTCTTCGGCAGACTCTTCAATACGGGTAGGGTAGACCTTCGTCGCCTTGTGGCACTTGGCGGCTCCGAGGTAAAAGCTCCGCATTATGCCGAGATGCTCGTGGGTCAGGACATCGACCAGCTGACAGAGGGCGCTTACGACACTGCAACCGGCGTGCGCATCATCATGGGCAATCCGCTTACAGGCAAACCCGTAGACATGGCGGCAGCCGACACAAAGTCGTTCACCCGCTTCCTCGGTGCCCACACAAGCGAAATAACAATAATCCCCGAGGGCGACAAGGCAGACGAGTTTGCCGGATGGATAATGCCGCGACTCGCACAGTTCAGTACCTCGCGCAGCTATTTCTCGTGGCTCTTCGGCAAGAAGAAAGAATACCGCCTCGATGCCCGCATAAAGGGCGGCGAGCGCCACATGATAATGAGCGGCGAATACGACAAGGTGTTGCCGATGGACATATATGCCGAATACCTGATAAAGGCAATCATCACCGGCGACATCGACAAGCAGGAACAGCTCGGAATATACGAGGTGAGTCCCGAAGACTTCGCCCTTGCCGAGTTCGTCGACTCCTCGAAGCTCGAACTGCAGCGCATCGTGCGCCAGGGACTCGACACACTAAGAAAAGAAAACAGCTAACTTATAATTCAACACGTTATGTCATTATTAAGAAACTATCTTGACAAAATAAAGCCGAACTTCGAGCCTGGAGGAAAGCTCCACTCGCTGCGCAGCGTGTACGACGGTTTCGAGACGTTCCTCTACGTGCCGAACACCACGTCGCACTCGGGAGCGAACATCCACGATGCCATCGACTCCAAGCGAATAATGAGTATGGTGGTAATAGCCCTGCTGCCGGCACTACTCTTCGGCATGTACAACATCGGCTACCAGAACTATGCAGCGGCAGGAACAGAAGCTTCGCCCGTCAGCATGTTCCTCTACGGACTGCTTGCCGTGCTGCCCAAAATCCTCGTGAGCTACATCGTCGGACTGGGCATTGAATTTGCCTGGGCACAATGGAAGGGCGAGGAAATACAAGAGGGCTACCTCGTCAGCGGCATCATCATCCCGATGATTCTCCCCGTGGGCTGCCCATTGTGGTGCATCGCCATCGCCGTAGCCTTCGCCGTAGTCTTCGGCAAGGAAATATTCGGCGGAACGGGAATGAACATCTTCAACGTAGCACTGCTTGCCCGTGCCTTCCTCTTCTTCTCATACCCGTCGAAGATGAGCGGCGACGCCGTGTGGGTGGCAACCGACAGCATCTGCGGACTGGGCAACTCGCTGCCCGACGCCTACACCTGTGCCACGCCGCTCGGACAGCTCGCACAGGGCACTGTCCCGTCGGCATCGCTTCTCGACAGCATCATCGGTCTCATCCCCGGAAGCATCGGTGAGACAAGCGTCATAGCCATCGCCATCGGAGCCATAATATTGCTCTGGACGGGCATTGCCTCATGGAAAACCATGCTCAGCGTGTTCCTCGGCGGAGGCATCATGGCTGTAGTGTTCCAGCTCACGGGGCAGTCGCCAGTAGAGTGGTACCAGCACATCGTAATCGGAGGATTCTGCTTCGGTGCCGTGTTCATGGCAACCGACCCAGTAACATCGGCACGCACCGAAACCGGAAAATGGATCTACGGCTTCATCATCGGAGCCCTGGCGATAATAATCCGCGTTATGAACCCCGGATTCCCTGAGGGCATGATGCTCGCCATCCTCTTCGGCAATATGATGGCACCGACGATAGACTATTTCGTGGTGGAGAGAAACATTAACAAGCGACTAAAAAGAATGAAGAACAATGGCTAAACTGAATACAAACTCTAATTCATACATTATAGCATACAGTTGCATAATGGTTATTGTCGTGGCATTTCTGCTCGCTTTCGTAAGTAGTGCGCTCAAGCCGCAGCAGGACGTGAACGTAGCTCTCGACAAGAAGAAGCAAATCCTTGCTGCCCTCAACATCCGCGACCTCTCCGACGAGCAGAGTGCAAAGAAATATGCCGAGGTGGTGGATGCCGACGCCATTATCGATGCCGGCGGCAACATCGTGGCAAAGGGAGAGAAGGGGGGCGAGAAAACTGGCTTCCTGCTCAACAGTGCCGACTATAAAAAAGGTAAGCTCGCCATCTTCGACTGCACTGTCGACGGCAAGCGGAAATACGTGGTGCCCGTCTACGGCATGGGACTCTGGGGACCCATCTGGGGCTACATCGCCGTGAACGACGACGGCAACACCGTGTTCGGAGCTTATTTCAACCATGAGGGCGAAACAGCCGGACTGGGTGCCGAAATAAAGGATTCGCGCCAGTGGCAGAGCCTTTTCAAGGGCAAGACGATTTATGGAGCCGACGGCAAGCCCGTGCTGAAAGTGCTGAAGGCGAGCGAGGTGAAAGACCGCAGCTGCGAGGTGGACGCCGTTACCGGAGCCACTCTTACGTCGGTCGGCGTGAGCAACATGCTCCAGGAAGGCTTCGCAAAATACAAGAACTATTTAAAGAAGTAAACGCATCATGAAAAGTAATATAAAGGAAGTTTTCAAGGCACCGCTAAACTTCATGAACCCCGTGCTCGTGCAAGTGCTCGGCATCTGCTCCGCACTCGCCGTTACGTCGCAGCTCAAGCCTGCCCTCGTGATGGGAATGGCGGTTACCGTAATCACGGCATTCAGCAACCTCATCATCTCG
Organism: Prevotella sp. UBA1104; assembly: GCA_002314055.1. Classification (GTDB taxonomy): domain Bacteria; phylum Bacteroidota; class Bacteroidia; order Bacteroidales; family Bacteroidaceae; genus Prevotella. The sequence continues at coordinate 3,021 of DCBP01000056.1, read as the reverse complement.
CTCATCCGCAAGACGATACCAATGCGCATCCGCATCGTGGTGCAGCTCGTGGTCGTGGCAGCTCTCGTAACCATCGTCAGTCAGTTGCTCAAAGCATACGTCTACGACGTCAGTGTGGCACTCTCGGTCTACGTGGGCCTCATCATTACCAACTGCATCCTCATGGGGCGCCTCGAAGCATTCGCCATGCAGAACAAGCCGTGGCCGTCGTTTGTCGACGGATTCGCTAACGGACTGGGCTACGGCATAATCCTTGTAGTAGTAGGAGCCGTGCGCGAACTGCTCGGCAGAGGCTCCCTGCTCGGTTTCAAGATAATACCGCAGGGCGCATACGATTTCGGATATATGAACAACGGCATGATGACAATGCCCGCCATGGCACTGATTCTCATCGGTGTGGTGATATGGATACATCGTGCATATTTTTATAAGGAGGAGAAATAATGGAACACTTGATAAATCTTTTCTTCAGATCCATCTTTGTGGACAACATGATTTTCGCCTTCTTCCTCGGCATGTGCTCCTTCCTTGCCGTGTCGAAGAATGTGAAGACTTCGCTCGGTCTGGGCATCGCCGTAACCTTCGTGCTCTGTGTTACGGTGCCGGCAAACTATCTCCTGCAGACCCGCGTCTTGGGAGCCGACTGCATAGTGAAGGGCGTTGACCTGAGCTATCTCTCGTTCATCCTCTTCATCGCCGTCATTGCCGGCATAGTGCAGCTCGTGGAAATGGTAGTGGAGCGGTTCTCGCCGGCTCTATACGGGGCTTTGGGAATCTTCCTTCCGCTCATTGCCGTAAACTGTGCCATCATGGGTGCCTCGCTCTTCATGCAGCAGCGCATCAACCTTGACCCCTCGAACACTCAGTATCTGGGCAGCGTGGCCGACGCCTTCGTCTATGCCCTCGGTTCGGGACTGGGCTGGACGCTTGCCATTGTGGCGATGGGTGCCATTCGCGAGAAGATGAAATACAGCGACGTGCCGAAGCCCCTGCAGGGACTCGGCATCTCGTTTATCGTCGTCGGACTGATGGCTATCGCCATGATGTGTTTCTCGGGGTTGAAATTATAAATATTTAATTTTTATAATCTTCCCCTCCCCCGCCTCCCCCTCCGGGGGCGGAGCAGTTACCTTTAATTGCCATAACCTTACATATTGTTATACTAAATTACTGGCATTACTAAATTAATAAGTAAAGATATCTGTTTTTAATTAATAAATAAAGA
>DCBP01000056.1:0-1648 GCA_002314055.1 Prevotella sp. UBA1104 | reverse complement strand
AATAAATAAAGATGTCAGTTTTTAATTAATAAGTAAAGATATCAGTTTTTAGCAGTAAGAGTAACTGCTCCGCCCCTGTCAAGGGGAGGCGGGGGAGGGGAAGAACTAAATCAGAAACTTCAGTAAATAAAACATAAAGTAGAACAATGAACATTAGTTATATTTTTGCCAGCATCGGGGTGTTCCTTGCCGTAATCCTCGTTCTCGTCGTCGTATTGCTGGTGGCAAAGAAATATTTGAGTCCGGGCGGTAAGGTGAAGATTACCGTCAACGGCGACACCGTGCTCGAGGTGGAGCAGGGCGACAGCGTGATGAACACTCTCAACGAGAAGGGTATCCATCTGCCTTCGGCTTGCGGCGGAAAAGCGAGCTGCGGACAGTGTAAACTGCAAATCCTGCGTGGCGGCGGCGAGATTCTCGATTCCGAGAAACCGCATTTCTCGCGCAAGGAGATTAAAGACAACTGGCGTCTGGGCTGTCAGGCTAAGGTGAAGGGCGATATGGAGGTGAAGGTGCCCGAGTCGGTAATGGGCGTGAAAGAATGGGAGTGTACCGTTATCGGCAACCGCAACGTGGCTACCTTCATCAAGGAGTTTAAAGTGGCGCTGCCTAAGGGCGAGCACATGGACTTTGAGCCTGGCTCGTATGCCCAGATCAAGATTCCGGCTTTCTCTATGGACTACGACAAGGACATCGACAAACTGCTCATCGGCGACACTTATCTGCCGGCATGGAAGAAGTTCGGGCTCTTCGCCCTGAAGTGTCGGAACACGGAGCCTACTATCCGTGCTTATTCCATGGCAAACTATCCCGACGAGGGCGACGTCATTACGCTCAACGTGCGTATCGCCACGCCGCCGTTTAAACCGAAAGACCAGGGACCGGGCTTCATCGACGTCAGTCCGGGTATCGCCTCGTCTTACATCTTCTCCCTGAAGCCGGGCGACAAGGTGCTGATGTCGGGACCTTACGGCGAATTCCGTCCGCAGTATGGCACGGGGCGCGAAATGATTTGGGTTGGCGGCGGTGCCGGAATGGCTCCACTCAGAGCGCAGATTATGCACATGCTCCGCGGTCATGAGATAGCTCCCGAAGACCGTCAGCGCGAGATGCATTATTTCTATGGTGCCCGTGCACTGGAGGAGGTGCCGTTCCTCAACGACTTCCTCGAACTGGAGAAGGAGCATCCTAACTTCCATTTCCATCTTGCTCTCGACCGTCCCGACCCAAAGGCTGATGCTGCCGGAATAAAATACACTCCGGGCTTCGTGGCTCCCGTTATGGGCGACACTTACCTGAAGCAGCATGAGGAACCGGAAGACTGCGAGTATTACCTCTGCGGTCCGCCAATGATGACCAAGACCGTGCTCGACCTTCTCTACTCCCTCGGAGTTGAAGACGATATGATTCGCTTCGATAACTTCGGAGGATAGTTCCTTTTTAAATGAAGAATGAAGAATTGCTTCGCTGACGCTCAGCGAAATGAAGAATGCGGATTACTCTTTCTCGTAAAAGAAAAGGTAACCCGCATTGTTCATTATTTTATTGGTGCCAGATATTTGCACATCTGGTGCCAGATGTTTGCACTTTTGGTGCAAGTTCCAAGCACTCCAGCTATTGCATAGTAACGCTGATGTTTACTGGATTT